>JBIJAD010000040.1:0-16583 GCA_044345955.1 Lysobacteraceae bacterium | reverse complement strand
CCGGCGGGACTGCGGCTGATGGTCACGCATCGGCGGTTCGCGCCGCGCGATCCCGAAGTGCGGGCCTGCTTCGATGCGCTCGGCGTGGATCCGCTGTATGCGCGCATGTGCTTCCGCCAGGACTGCTTCCGCGCCCGGGTCAGCCCCAAGCCGTGGCGCATGGGGATGCCGCGGCTGCATCCGCCGTATTCGGCGGTGTGGCGGCCCGAACATGCGGCGCTGCCGGGGCGAGCGATGTGGATCGGCCAGTACGAAAGCGAATCCCGCGATTACGCCGCCTGCCGCTATCTCGAAACCCTCGGGAATGGCGAAGAAGACCCGGCGATCGTCCCGCTGCGCGTGCTGCACGACGATCTCTGCCGGGCGGAGCGCGAGCTGCCGATCGCCTGATCCGGTACCTGCGCTCGTTTCATGCGGCCATGTCGCGTGGTCCCGATGCGTGATCCGCATCGAATGACTGCCGTTCGTCGGCGAGTTGTCTGGTTGGGCTTGATCCTTTTCCATATTTCCGAAAATATGGAACCATGAATCACGATGCCAGCATCGCCGCGCTCAAGGCCCTGAGCCAGGAGCACCGCTTGCACGCTTTCCGCGCCCTGGTCGAAGCCGGGGAAGCGGGTCTGACGGTGGGCGAGCTGCGCGGCATCGTCGAGATTCCGCCGGCGACCCTCAGTGCACACCTCAACGTCCTGCGCAACGCCGGGCTGGTGCTCGACCGGCGCGAAGGCCGGGTGATCCGGGTGCGTGCCGACTTCGCGCGGATGGATGCGTTGATCGGCTATCTCACCGAAAACTGCTGTGCGGGCGGCGTTTGCGCGCCGACCGCGAAGCGCCGCAACTGCTGACCGGGATCCATCCTGAAAAGAGGCCACCGATGAACGAACGCGTCTACAACGTCCTCGTGCTGTGCACCGGCAATTCCGCACGCAGCGTGATGGCCGAAGCCCTGCTCAACGTGCTCGGCAAAGGCCGCTTCCGCACGTTCAGCGCCGGCAGCAGGCCGAGCGGCAGAGTGCAGCCGATGGCGGCCGAACTGGCCGCAGGCATCGGCTACGACACCGCGAACCTGCGCAGCAAGTCATGGGACGAATTCAGCGGGCCCGGTGCGCCCGAACTCGATCTGGTGGTCACCGTCTGCGACAACGCCGCCGGCGAGGCCTGCCCGGCGTGGTACGGCGCGCCGATGACCGCGCACTGGGGCGTGGAAGATCCGGTTGCGGTCGAGGGCGACGAAGAGACCCGTCGTCGCGCCTATCGCAAGGCGTTCACCGAACTGCGCCGGCGCGTCGAGCTGTTCATCGCGCTGCCGATCGACAAACTCGACCGGCTGGTCGCCGAGCAGAAGATCCGCGAGATCGGGCGGATCGACGCATGAGCGGCGCGCAGGGCGCTGCGTCGCGCGCGCTGGTCGCGGAGTTCGTCGGCACCGCGGCGCTGCTCGCGATCGTGGTCGGCAGCGGGATCATGGGCGAGCGCCTCGCCGGCGGCAACGTCGCGCTGGCGCTGCTCGCCAACGCTGCGGTCACCGCGGGCGGGCTCTACGTGCTGATCGTGTTGTTCGGCCCGCTTTCCGGCGCGCATTTCAATCCGGCGGTCACGCTGACCATGCGTCTGGGCGGCGAATCTCTGCCGGCACCGGTCGCGGCCTATGTCGCGGTGCAGGTCGTCGCCGCCATCGTCGGCGTGTCGATCGCGCATCTGATGTTCGGTGAGGCGCTGTGGCAACCGGGCGATCAGACGCGCACCGGCGGCGCGCAGTGGTTCAGCGAGGGTGTCGCCACGTTCGGATTGCTGCTGACCATCCTGCTCGGCGTGCGTCACCGCCCGCAGGCGGTGCCGGCGCTGGTGGCGGCGTGGATCTTCGCGGCGTACTGGTTCACGGCGAGCACCTCGTTCGCGAATCCGGCCGTCACGCTCGCACGCGCCTTCACCCAGACCTTCGCGGGCATCCGCTTTGCCGACGTCGGCGGTTTCGTGCTTGCGCAGTGCGTCGGTGCGCTGTTCGCCTGGCGGCTGGCGCGCTGGTTGTCGTCTGCGGCGCCGTCGCAGGCGTGAACCTGCGGGGCGGCTCAGCCGCCGGACACCTCGATCGCGACATCGCCGATCTCGACCCGCTGCCCGGCGCGGATCTTGCAGGTCTTGCGCAATTCGACCGCGCCATCGACGCGGACCGCGCCGCTGGCGACCAGGTGCTTGCCGGCGCCGCCGCTGTCGCAGACGCCGGCGAGTTTGAGCAACTGGTTGAGTTCGACGTGTTCGCGTTCAAGTTCGAAGCGGATCGTGGGCATGCGGGCGGGGGGCTGACGCCGCGGGCGGCGGCGGGCGTAGCATAGCGGCAGACCCGACGGGCTGCCGACACTCCGCTGTCGGCAGCGGTCGTCGATACTGCGGCTTCTTCCACCGGAGACACCACCATGCTCGCCTATGCCACCCTCGGTACCCGCGATCTCGCCCGCGCCGCCGCCTTCTACGATGCCGTTCTCGCCGAGATCGGCGCAGCCCGCTTCATGGAGGAGCCCGACTATTTCATCGCCTGGGGCAATTCGAAGGAAGGTGCCGGCCTCGGCATCACCTATCCCTTCGACAAGCAGCCGGCGACGGTCGGCAACGGGGTGATGATTGCGTTGGCCGCGACCAGTCGCGAACAGGTCGATCGTCTGTATGCGAAGGCGATCGAACTGGGCGGCACCGACGAAGGCGCGCCGGGGCAGCGTTACCCCGGTTTCTACGCCGCGTATTTCCGCGACCTGGACGGCAACAAGATCAACTGCTGTTACATGGGCGAGTGAGCCCGCAGTCGGGGCTCGCCTGCACGGCGTCCGTCTTCATTCGACTCGCAGCCGGATGCCGCGCCAGGCCAGCACCGCGCCGTCGCGGTCGATGCGTTCGATCACGATCTCGCCGAGCACGTCGCCTTCCTTCAGACGCTGACCGTCGAGGATGATGAAACGCCGTGCCGGCGTTTCGTTCCAGAGATGCATGCTGAGCTTGAGCGCCGGCAGTTCGCGGCGCAGCGTGGGTTCGAGTTCGGCCGGCGACACGATGCGATCGCCGACGGCCGGTGGAGCAGGTGTCGCGACAGGCGCAGTCGCCGGTGCCGACACCGGCGGTGGCGCGGGCTGCGTTGGCGCGGGCGGTGGAGCGGCGGACAGCGCAGGCGGCGGCGTGACGGTCGCGGGCGCGGGCGGCGGGGTGGCTGCGGCCGGAGGTGCGGCGACGATCTGCGCCGGCGACGGCGCCTGATCCCGCGCGGGTTCCGACTGCGCGGTCGCGTCGGTCCCGGGCGTCGCGACCTCGTCGGCTGCGGGCTGCGACACCGCGGAGGTCTCGCTGTTTTCGATGACAGGTGCGGCCGGCGCCTGCGCACGCTGCGTCAGCAGCCATGCCGCGATCGTCAGCGCGATGACGAGCACGGTGCCCAGCGCCCACCACGGCCAGCGCGGCCGTGCCTGCGGCGGCATCTGCGTCTGCGGCATGTTCGCGAACAGATCGGGCGCTTCGCTGCGGCGGCGCGCGGCTTCGGATTTGCGCAGGGCGTCGAGGATGAAGGACATGGTCAGGGCTCCTGCGACCGCAGCCGCGGGCCGGGATCGGTGCGGGTCAGCGCGAACAGAGTCTGCGGATCGAGCGCGCCGTCGTTGCGCAGACCGTTGCGGGCCTGGAAGGTGCGCAGCGCGGCGGACAGATCGGTCGCGTCCACGCCTTCGCCGCGCAGGCGCGCGCGCAGCCATTCGGCGGCGACGGCATCGCCGGCGGCGTGGCGCGCTTCGAGGGTGTCCGGTGCGCGCCACAGCGTGAGGAACTCGCCGTTCCACAGTCCCGCCAGACCGATCCGGTCCACCTCCAGCGTCGCGCCGCCGAGTGCGAGGCGCACGCGCGCGGCGTCGGCGTCGAGCAGCCGCACCCAGGCGGTGTGCGGTTCGGCGCGCAGGCGCAGCAGCACCGGGCGGTCGTAGTGCAGCAGTTGTTCGATCTGCGCGCGGCTGCGCAGGCAGCGCCAGCCGGGCGCCGGCCGCGGCGGGCAGGCGTCGGGCGAAGCCTCGCGCACCGCCGCGGGCGCGTCCCAGGTCGCGGCGAGCGCATTCCAGGCGCGGCGATCGTCTGCCGGCGTCGCGCGCAGACGCTGCAGCAGGGCCGCGCCGTCGAGTGCGCCGTTCGCGACCTGCGTCGGTGCGATCGCCCGCAACTGCGGTGCTGTCGCCGTCGTCGCGGCTTCGGCCGTCGGGTTCGTGTCGCGAGGCACGAGGGAGAAGGCCAGCGCCACCGCCGCGATCCCGATCGTGCCCGCGATCAGCAGCGAGCGGCGATGCACCCGACGGCCGCCCGCCACGCGGGTCGGCGCCAGCGCCTCGTCGGCGGCGCGATCGACGGTGCGCGCGTCGATGCTCAGCAGATCGTGGGCATAGCCGCCGAGCAGCGCGCGTTCGGCGATCACGTTGATCAGCCGCGGCACGCCGCCGCTGCGTTTGTGCACCCGGCGCACGGCGTCGGCCGAAAACGGGAACCGCTGCGCACCGGCGATGTTCAGGCGATGGCGCAGATAGGCCGCGGTGCCGGCTTCGTCCAGCGGCCGCAGGTGATAGCGCGCGGTGATCCGCTGCGCGAGTTGGCGCAGGTCCGGACGCGCCAGCAGTTCGCGCAGCTCGGGCTGGCCGATCAGGATGATCTGCAGCAGCTTCTGGGTTTCGGTTTCGAGGTTGGTCAGCAGCCGCACCTGCTCCAGCGCTTCGGCCGAGAGGTTCTGCGCTTCGTCGATGATCAGCACCACGCGTTCGCCGCGGGCGTAGGCCTCCAGCAGATGCGCGCTGAGCGCGTCGTAGAGCGCCTTGGCCCCCGGCGTCGGGCGCGCGGTGGAACGGCCGCGGCGCTTGCCGGAGGTCGCCGTCGGCGCACCGGCGACGGGCAGTCGCAGTTCCTCGCAGATCGTCTGCATCAGCTCGACCGGATCGAGCCGGGGATTGAGCACGAGCGCGGCCTGGGTGTTCTCGGGCAACTGCTCCAGCAGCAGCCGGCTCAACGTGGTCTTGCCGGTGCCCACTTCCCCGGTGAGCTGCACGAAACCGCCGCCGCCTCCCTGGCGGATCCCGTACAGCAGGTGCGCCAGCGCGTCCCGGTGCTGTTCGCTCAGGAACACGTAATGCGGGTCCGGGGTGATCGAGAACGGCGCCTGTTCGAGGCCGTAGTACTCCAGGTACATGCGCGGGGCCGCGGCGGAGGGACGCCTAGACTGCCACAGCGGGCCGCGGGGCGGTCAGGCCCGGCCGGGCGGCGGGCCTGCGCCGTCGTCCACCGCCTCGCCGATCACCTTGGCTTCGGTCACGGCCAGGGCTTCGGGGTGTTCGATCCGCCGCGGCCGCAGCAGCAGCGGGTATGCCAGCACGGTGGCGAGGATGATCGCGACGCCGAGATAGAAATCGGGGGTGAGTTCGCGCTGTTCGCCGAGCAGCACGATCGCGAGGAAGATCGCGTACACCGGCTCCAGATTGATCGCGAGCTGCGTGCCGAAGGCGGTCATGTGACGCAGCGCCATCAGCGAGAGCGCGAACGGCAGCAGGGTGCAGGCGATCGCCAGTGCTGCCAGCCACAGCGCGTCGCGCAGATGCGGCAGCACGAACGGGTCGCCACCGAAGGCTTCGGGCGACAGCAGGCCCGACAGTGGCGCGATCAGGGTCATCGCGACCACGCCGGCCGCCATTTCCAGCGCGGTCACCGACAGCGCGTCGGAATGTTCTACCAGGCGCTTGTTGAGCGAGCCGAACACCGCGACCAGCAGTGCCGAGACCGTGCCGACGGCGATCCCGATCAGCATGCCGTCCGGCACGCCGCCGACGACCAGGGCCACGCCCGGCAGCACCGCGATCCCGAGCCCGACTTCGCGTTTGGACAGCCGTCGGCCGGTCATCCACGGTTCGATCAGCGCGGTGAACACCGTGCCGAGCGCCATGCAGGTGACGGCGACCGAGGCGTTGGAGAGCTTGATCGCGGCGTAGAAGGTGAGCCAGTGCAGCGCCACCAGCGCGCCGGCGCCGGCATAGGCCCAGCGCAGCCGCGGCGTCATCGCGCGCAGGCTGCGCCACACCCGCGGCAGCAGCAACAGCAGCGCCGCCACCAGCAGCATGCGCCACCACACCAGCGGCAGCGCGGGCAGGGAGATGAGTTTGCCGAGGATCGCGGTGAAGCCCCACAGCACCACGCACAGGTGGATCTGCAGCCAGGCGGTGCGCACGGGAGAAGATGCGGTGGTCATGGCGGTCGGCGGACGAGGGCCGGGCATTATCGCTGCGACGCGGCTTCGCGTTCGCGCTCGGGCGCGCTCGCCGCGAGCAGCCAGTCGACGAAGCGCTGCGCCGCCGGACGCAGCCGCCGGTGCGCGGGATACACCACGTAGTAACGCCAGCGGGTCGGCAGGCTCGGGCCCGGCAGCCGCTGCAGGCGACCGTCTGCCAGCCAGGGGCTCGCGATCTTCTCGCGGCCCAGCACTGCGCCGAGTCCGCGCGCCGCGGCTTCGAGCGCATCGGTGCTGTCGCTGAAGCTGTGGCGGACGTCGAGCCGCGCACCGTGCACGGCGGCGGCGCGGAACCAGTCCTGCCAGCCCTGGCGGGCCAGGTCGGACACCAGCGGCATCCGCGCGACCTCCGCCGCAGTGGTCACGCCCATCGCCAATTGCGGCGACGCCAGCGGAAACAGCGCGTCGTCCATCACGTGATGCGCGGTCAGCCCGGGCCAGTGGCCGGGGCCGTGGCGGATGCCCAGATCCGGCCCGCCCTCGTCGAAGCGGGTCAGCGCGATCTCGGTGTCGATCGCGACCCGGATGAGCGGATGCAGCGCGGAGAACGCCGGCAATCGCGGCAGCAGCCAGGCATGGGTCAGCGAGTGCAGGGTGGTGATGCGCACGCGGTCGTCGGCGTCGCGGCCTTCGCGCAGGCCGCGCAGCACGCTTTCCAGGTCGCTCATCGCATTGCCCGCGGCATCGGCCAGCAGACGGCCCTCGGCGGTGAGCGCGACCCCGCGGGCGTGGCGCTGGAACAGGGCGACGCCGAGGCGGCCCTCCAGCTTGCGCACGTGATGGCTGACCGCGCTGGCGGTCAGATGCAATTCCTCCGCGGCATGGGCGAAGTTCTGGTGCCGGGCGGCGGCCTCGAACGCCGACAACGCCGGCAGCCAGTCCGGGCGCAGGACCATGGCGAGCCTCAAACGACGTTTGTGTCTGTGCCCCGAAGTATGCGCTTGCAGGGGTTATGGCGCGACTTATCATCGGTGGGAGCCGAGAATCCCGCGATCGACAGGAGCCCGTCATGTCCCAGCCGTTGCCGTTCCGTCGCCGCGAGTCCGCGCCCGCGCCTGCGGTGTCCGCGGTGGTCGCCGATGCGGTCGAACCGGTGGCGATCGGCCCCGGCGGCGAACGTCGGCTGCTCCCGGCCGCGCCTGGTGCACGCGCCTGGCGGATCGACCTGGCCCCTGGGGCGGTGTGGCCCGCAGCAGGCCCGGACGATACCGGCGCCACCTGTCTGGTGCTGGAAGGCGAGGTGCTGGAAGGAGAACCGACCGCAGCCTACGTACGCCACCCGGCCGGGACCGTGCTGGTGTTCCCGCCCGGCGGCCGGCCGCCGCTGCGCAGCGAGACCGGCGCGCGGCTGTTCGGCGTGCAGCTTTCGGCGGAGGCCTTTCTCGGCGCCGGCGGCGATCCCGCCGCGCTCGGCCGCCAACTGCATCTGCAGCAGGGTTGAATCCTGCCCGCTGCGCACTCGCCATCCTTTCAACACCATCGATCCAACGGACAGCCATGAACGCCGTCGCTTCCTCCCCCGATCTCGGCGCCCGTGCCGCCCCCGCCTGGCTGACGCCGCTGGAGATCACCCTGCTCGGCGCGATCTGGGGCGCCTCGTTCCTGTTCATGCGCGTGGCGGCGCCGGAGTTCGGTGCCGCGCCGCTGGTCGCGATCCGGCTCGGTCTCGGCGCGTTGATCCTGTTGCCGTTCCTGTGGCGGGCACGGCACGCGTTCGCGCCCTCGCTGTGGCCGCGGTTGGCGCTGATCGGCGCGATCAATTCGGCGATCCCGTTCGCGCTGTTCGCCTGGGCCGCGCAGCGTGCGCCCGCCGGCGTCGGCGCGATCACCAATTCGATGGCGGTGCTGTTCGTCGCCCTGATCGCGTTCCTGTTCTACGGCGAGAAGATCGGCACTCGGCGCGCGATCGCGCTGGTCGCGGGCTTCGTCGGAGTGATCGTGCTCGCCAGCGGCAAAGTCGACGGCGCGGCGATCGGCCTGCCGGTGGCCGCGGGCACCGCCGCGGCGCTGCTCTACGGCATCGGCGCCAATCTGGTGAAGCGCCATCTGGCCGGCCTGCCGGCGACCGCGGTGGCCGCCGCGACCCTGACCTGCGCCGCGCTGCTGAGCCTCCCGTTCGCGATCGCGCAGTGGCCGGCGCATGCGGTCTCCGCGAAATCGTGGATCGCGGTCGCGCTGCTCGGCGTGCTCTGCACCGGCATCGCCTTCGTCATGTACTACCGGCTGATCGCGCGGGTCGGCGCACCGCGCGCCGCGACCACGACCTATCTGGTGCCGCTGTTCGGCGTCGGCTGGGCCTGGCTCCTGCTGGACGAACCGCTGACGCCGACGATGGCGATCG
This sequence comes from Lysobacteraceae bacterium, assembly GCA_044345955.1. Lineage (GTDB taxonomy): Bacteria > Pseudomonadota > Gammaproteobacteria > Xanthomonadales > Xanthomonadaceae > Lysobacter_I. The sequence continues at coordinate 7,956 of JBIJAD010000040.1, read as the reverse complement.
CCGGCGCGTTGATCCTGGGCAGCGTGGTGCTGAGTCAGCGCGGGCGTTGAAGCGAGGTCTCAGCCCGCGCCGGTCGTCGCCGTCGCGACCTGTCGCCGCGGCACGCCCTCGGCATCGAGCAGGCGCTCGATCCGCGCGAACACTTCGGGACGCGAAAAGGGTTTCTTCATGAAATCGTCGGCACCGATGCGCTGGACGTAGAACTGTTCGGTCGCCTGCTGATTGCCGCTGATCATGATGATCGGCACCTGCTTGGTCGCCGGTTCGCGGCGGAGCGCGCGCAGGGCCGCGAAGCCGTCCATGCCCGGCAGCACGATGTCGAGGAAGATCAGATCGGGGACCAGATCGCGCGCCAGCTCCAGCGCTTCCTCGGCGGTATAGGCCTCCAGCGTCTGGTAGCCGTTCTGCTGCAGCATCTTGCGCAGCACCGCCACGATCGTGGTGGAGTCGTCGACGATCAGCACGCGGGTGCCCGGGCGAGCGCTGATCCGCGGCTTTTCTCGGCGTTCGGGGCCGTCGTAGGCGTCTTCGACGACGGGGAGCGCGACCGCAGCCTCGGCGAGATCCGCGGGGGTCGCGCGTTCGGCCAGCGCGTCCAGCTCCTCCGGCGTCGGCGTGCGCGGACGCGGCGGCTGCGGGAATGTCGGCGCCTCGGTCGTGGCCGGCGCCTCCCGCCCGCGCATCGAATCCCGCCATCGTTTGACCGTATCGAAAATGCTCACGCGCTGCGCTCCCGTCGGACCGCCCCGGCGCGTTCCGGCGCCGCGGGGCCTGCCTGGTGTTGAAATGCCCATGTTCGAGAACGGCATTCCCGGCCGTCGGCGGACGCGGCGAGGATAACCACCCCGAAGCCCCGGGCCAAGCGCTGCGACCGCAGCGCCACGACAGGCGTGCCGCATCCGGCGCGCCTGTCGGAACGCGGAATCACCGGGTCGATGTCACCGGTTCGATATCACTCGATCGGTTGATCCAGCATCATCGCCCGTACGAAACGCACCGGCGGCGCGCCGTAGGAGAGCACCTGATCGTGATAGGCCTTCTGCCGGAAGTCCTTGCCCAGCTTCTCCTCCATCGCCTTGCGCAGATCGAAATGCTCCTGCACGCCGACGAAGTAGGTCGGCAACTGCGCGCTGGTGAGCAGGGCGCGATCCCACTTGCCGGCGGCCTCGCGTTCCTGCTGGAAGGTGCGGCGCACCATCAGTTCCATGGCCTGCTCGCGGGTCCAGCCGTCGACGTGCACGCCCTGGTCGAGGATCGCGTTGGCGACCGCGCGCAGGTAGAACTTGTAGCGCACCAGATGGAACAGCGGGTCGTTGTCGAGGTAGCCCTCGTTCATGAGCACTGATTCGGTGTACACCGCCCAGCCCTCGGCGAACATGCCCGAACGCAGCACCGCGCGCAGCACCGAGGGATGCCGCGCCGAATGCGCGCCTTCCAGATAATGTCCGGGCATCGCCTCGTGGATCGACAGCAGATGGATCATGCGCGTGTTGTATTCGCGCAGGAACGAGGTGGTCTGCTCGTCGCTCCAATCGTCGGGGATCGGCGAGATCGCGTAGTAGGTCTTCAGGCCCTTGTCGAGCGGCCCGGGCGAATCGCAGTAGGCGACCGCGACGCCGCGCTGGAATTCCGGCATCAGGATGATCTCGATCGGATCGTCCGGCACGGTCACCAGGTCTTTTTTCCGGGTGAATTCGGTGGCCTGGGCCAGGGTCGCCTCGGCGGTTTCGACCACCTTGTCGCGCGCCGGGCGATCGGCGTAGGCCAGTTCCAGCGCGGCCTCGATCGCCTTCTGCTGCTGCTCGTCGCTGGGCGTCTCGGGCATTTCCGGGGCGTCGGGCTTGCCCTTGAGCACCTGCTGCGCGATCCGGTACATCTTGGCGCGCACCTCGACGATCTCGGCTTCGGCGCGGCGTTTGATCTCGTCGCGCGAGAGCGTGGACATCAGCGCGAATTCGAGTTTGGCGTCGTAGCGTTCGGCACCGATGCGGGCGTCGCCCTTGGCGTTCGGCACCAGGGTCTTGTCCAGCCACAACTGATGCTCGGCGACCGCCTTGCGCAGGCCCTCGACCGCGGCATCGAGGCGCTTGCGGTCCTCGCCCTGCAATTGCCCGGCGCTGGGCAGGATGAACTGCTCGATCAGCGAGACGATGCCGGCGTTCTGCTGCGCGACCTTCTTCGCGTGCAGTTCCGGCACCCGTGCCGGATCGAGGTTCTCGCGCATCTGCGCGAACAGCGTCGGCAGCTTCTCCATGCGCGCGGTGGCCGATTTCAGCCGTTCCGGCAGCGGCGCGAATTCGCGCGCCATCAGGTTGTAGATCGCGCCGCCGGCGATGCCGCTGTACACCTGCGGGTCCCAGGCCCAGCTCTGCAGGGTCTCGATGTTCCAGATGTCCGATCGCAACTGATTGCGCAGGATCGCGGCGTCGATCTGGTTTTCGCGCGACAGTTTCGCGACGTCGAAGGCTTCCAGCTCGGCCAGCATCTTCTTCGAGAAGTCGAGCGACTTCGCGCGGCCTTCTGCGCTCAGGTCGTCGATCTCGGCGTCGAAGCGGTGCTCGCCCTGCTGGGTGGCGACCACGGGATTCAGCGCCAGCGCGCCGTCGAGCCAGCGCTTGCTCAGATCGGCGAATTTCGCGTCCGTTGCCGGGTCCGAGGCGGCCGCGGGCGCTGCGGCGGCGGTGGGCGTGTTCGGCGCTTCGGCGGGTTTTTCGCCGCAGGCGGTGGTGGTCAGGGCGACTGCGACGGCGAGCAGGGCGACGGCGAGCGGAGCGAGGCGCATGGGGCGAGTCCCGGTGGCAGGAAGCGGCAAGCATATGCCGGAAACCGACGACGCGCATGTGCGAGGTCAGTCGCTGCGGATGCGCTCGCGGCCGCTGTAGACGGTCATCCGGCCTTCGCGTGCGAAGGCGATCAGGGTCATGCCGGCGGCTTCGGCCTCGCGGATCGCGAGCGCGGTCGGCGCCGACATCGCGGCGACCACCGCGATCCCGGCATGCGCGGCCTTGCGCACGATCTCGTAGGACGCGCGCGAGGTGATCGCGAGGAAACCCGCCGCCGGGTCCGGGCGCCGTTCGGCGCGCAGCACCGCCCCGATCGCCTTGTCCAACGCGTTGTGGCGGCCGACGTCCTCGCGCACGAGTGCGCCGTCGGCATGGACGAAGGCGGCGGCGTGAACGCCGCCGCAGCGCGCGTTGATCGGCTGCGCGCGCGCCAGCGCATCGAGCCCGGCATGGATGCGCGCCGGATCGAAGCGGGCGGCGGACGCCGCCGCCGGCAGCGGCGGTACCGCCTGCGCCGCATCGGCGATGCCGCACAGGCCGCAACCGCTGCGGCCCTCCAGGCTGCGTGTGCGTTCGGCCAGCGCATCATGACGGTGTTGCGGAATCGCGCCGTGCAGGGCGATCCCGCGCGCATCGCGCACCGCATCGACCAGCGAAAACTCGCCGGGATCGGCAACGATGCCCTCGCAGACCGCGAAGCCGAGCGCGAAATCCTCCAGATCCGCCGGGGTCGCCATCATCACCGCGAATGGCAGACCGTTGTAGAGCAGGGCGATCGGGGTTTCCTCGGCGACCCATTCCTGCGTTTCCGCGATATCGTCGTTGGTCCCGTCCGCGCCGGCGATGCGCAGGGCCGGACGGTGCTGCAGACCGCTCATGCGTCCGCCCCGTCGGCCTGCGCACACAGCGCGCGCCCGCGTGCGGTCAGGCGCAGCAGCACGCGCGCGCCGTCGCGATGCGCTCGTGTCTCCGGTTCGACGTATTGCTCGACCAGGTCCAGTCCGTCGAAGCGCGGATCGTCGCCGAGCGCGGTCAACAGCCGCTGCAGCTCGCTCGCGCCGAGACCCAGACGCTTCGCCGCGCGAGTGGTGGAGACATCGCTCTCGTCGGCGAGCAGCCGGAGCAGGGCGAGCGCGGTGTCCTCGCTCATGCGTGTGCGGCCCGTTCCGCGCGGCGCAGCCGCACCGGGATCGATTTGGAGGCCGGCGTGCGCGCGTGCTCGGCGTGATGCTCCAGCGGCACCAGCGCGTTTGTTTCGGGGAAATACGCGGCGAGACAGCCGGCCGGGATGTCGTATTCGACCAGCCGGAAACCCGGCGCGACGCGCTCGCCGTCGCGCCAGACCGAGACCAGATCGACGATCTCGCCGTCGACAAGACCCTGTGCGTCGAGATCGGCGCGCGCGATGAAACAGACCCGGCGCGTACCGTACACGCCGCGGTAGCGGTCGTCGCTGCCGTAGACGGTGGTGTTGTACTGGTCGTGCGCGCGTACCGTCATCAACTGGAACAGCCCGCGGCGTGGGAGCGACGATCCCCGGTCCTGTGGGAGCGACGCAAGTCGCGACAAGTCACCCGCATCGGTGTCCGGAGAACCATGTCCTTGCCTGGTCGCGACTTGCGTCGCTCCCACACGGTCGAGGTGGTCGCGGTCGAACGGATCGACCAGCGGATGCGCGAAGAATCGCGCCTTGCCGGACCGGGTCGGAAACACCCGTTCCCGGCAGGGGTGATGCAGATGGAAACCGCCGGGCACGCGCACGCGGGCGTTGAAATCCTCGAAGCCCGGTACGACCCGCGCGATGCGCTCGCGGATGCGGTCGTAGTCTCCGATCAGCGCCAACCAGGGAATGCCGCCGTCGGGCAGGGTCGCGGCGGCGAGTCTGGCGACGATCGCCGGTTCCGACAGCAACTGCGGCGAGGCCGGCGGATTCATGCCCGCGGACAGGTGCACCATGCTCATCGAATCCTCGACCGTGATCGCCTGCGCCCCTTCGGCCTGCACATCGATCTCGGTGCGGCCCAGGCAGGGCAGGATCAGCGCTTCGCGCCCGTGCACCAGATGCGAACGGTTGAGCTTGGTGCTGACCTGCACGGTCAGCGGGCAGTTGCGCAGCGCCGCGTGCACCACCGCGGTGTCGGGCGTGGCCGCGGCGAAGTTGCCGCCCATCGCGAAGAACACGCCGGCCCGGCCGTCGCGCATCGCCTCGATCGCGGCGACGGTGTCGTGGCCTTCGGCGCGCGGCGGCGCGAAGCCGAACTCGGCGCCGAGCCTGTCGAGGAACTCCGCCGCGGGTTTTTCGTGGATGCCCATCGTGCGGTCGCCCTGCACGTTGGAATGGCCGCGCACCGGGCAAGGCCCGGCGCCGGGTTTGCCGATGTTGCCGCGCAGCAGCAGCAGGCCGACCAGGGTCTGGATCGTGGCCACGCTGCGCCGGTGCTGGGTGATGCCCATGCCCCAGCAGAAGATCGTCGCGGTGCTGTCCAGATAGACCTGCGCGGCCTGTTCGATCTGCGCGCGCGACAGCCCGGATTCGCGTTCGATGTCGACCCAGTCGGTCTCGCGTGCGACATCGGCGAAGTCGTCGTAACCGAGGGTGTTGGCGTCGATGAAGGCGTGGTCGACGGCGTGTGGATCGCTTCCGCGATCGGCGCGCTCGATCGCGATCCTGGCGATGCCCAGCGCGACCGCGAGATCGCCGCCGATCCGCGGCTGGAAATAGTGGCTGGCGATCGCGGTGGAGCCGCCGCCGAGCATCTCCGTCGGCGACTGCGGGTCGGTGAAGCGCTCCAGCCCGCGTTCGCGCAGCGGGTTGAACACCACGATGCGACAGCCGCGTTTCGCCGCGCGGCGCAGTTCGCCGAGCATGCGCGGATGATTGGTGCCGGGATTCTGGCCGAACACGAAGATCGCCTCGGCGCGCTCGAAATCCTCCAGCGTCACCGTGCCCTTGCCGCTGCCGAGCTGCGCGGTCATCGCCACGCCCGACGGCTCGTGGCACATGTTCGAGCAGTCCGGCAGGTTGTTGGTGCCGTAGGCGCGGACGAACAACTGGTACAGGAAGGCGGCCTCGTTGGAGGTCCGTCCGGAGGTGTAGAACACCGCGCGATCGGGCGAGTCCAGCGCGTGGAGCGCGGCGGCGATCTTCGCGAAGGCGTCGTCCCAGGCGATCGGGCGGTAGCGGTCGCTCGCCGGGTCGTAGACCAGCGGTTCGGTCAGACGGCCCTGCGCTTCGAGGAACTCGTCGCTCTGCTGCGCCAGCCAGGACACCGGATGCTCGGCGAAGAACGCGGCACCGATCCGTCGCGAGGTGGCCTCGTTGGCGACCGCCTTGACCCCGTTCTCGCAGAATTCGAAGGTCGAATGCGGATTGCGGTCGGGCCAGGCGCAGCCGGGGCAGTCGAAGCCGCTGGGCTGGTTGGTCCGCAGCAGGGTACCGGGGCCGCGCAGCACCACCTCCTGGCGGCGCAGGGCGTCCCAGGACGCCTTCAGCGCGTCCCAGCCGCCGGCCGGTTTGGGGTAGGGCCGGCGGGAGGGCTTGATCGGGGAACCGTCGTCGGGCGCAGCCATGGCCGCATGCTAACGCAGCCGCCACGATGCGGCTGGACGGGGCGAACGCCTGCGGCGTAGATTGTCGGTTTGCGCGCCGGGGGCGATGGATGCCCGCGGCCGGAACGCCCCGGTCGATGCGACCGGCAAACCTCAGCAGGACCGCAGCAGGACCGCGTTTGCCCGAAGCCACCGCCCGTCTCGACGTTGCCCTCGATCACGCCTCGCGCCTGCTCGGCAGCGACCCCGCACTGGCCGGTCGTCAGGCCGAGGAGATCCTGCGGGTGGTCGATGGACATCCCGCCGCGCAACTGATCCTCGCCGCCTCGCTGCGCCTGACCGGGCGTCCGGCCGCGGCCCTGGCCCTGCTGGATACCCTTGCCGGCGCCCAGCCGCAGGCGCCGCTGGTCCACTACGAACACGGCCTCGTCCTCGGCCGCCTGGGCCGCGGCGAGGCCGCGGTCGCGGCGCTGCGCCGGGCGGTGGCGCTGCAGCCGACCCTGGCGCGGGCCTGGCTGGCCCTGGCCGACCACCTGCGCGCGATCGGCGACACCGAGGGCGCCGACGCCGCGCAATTGGCCCATGTCCGCCATTCGGTCCGCGATCCCGCGCTGCTCGAGGCCGGCGAGGCGCTCGCCGCCGATCGCCTCCCCGAGGCCGAGGCCCGGCTCAAGGCGCGCCTGCAGCAGCACCCGACCGATGTCGCCGCGATCCGCATGCTGGCCGAGCTGGCGGTGCGGGTCGGGCGCACCGACGAGGCCCTGCACCTGCTCGAACGCTGCCTCGAACTGGCCCCCGGCTTCCGCGAGGCGCGCCAGCACTACGCGCTGGTGCTGCACCGCGACCAGCAGTCGGAGCGCGCGCTGGTCCAGCTCGATCGGGTGCTCGCCGACGACCCGCACAACCCCGGCGCGCGCACCCTGCGCGCGGCGATCCTGTGCCGGCTCGGCGACTACGCCGAGGGCATCGCCCTGTACGAGGCGATCCTGCGCGAGTATCCGGACAATCCGCGCGTGTGGATGAGCCATGGCCACGCGCTGAAGACCGCCGGCCGCCAGGACGAGGCGATCGCCGCCTACCGGCGCAGCATCGCGCTGGATCCGGGCTTCGGCGAAGCCTGGTGGAGCCTCGCCAATCTCAAGACCCTGCGCTTCGACGATGCCGACATCGCGGCGATGCGCGCGCAACTGGCGCGGCGCGATCTCGGCGAGGAACACCGCCTGCATTTCGATTTCGCGCTCGGCAAGGCGCTGGAGGACCGCAAGTCCCACGCCGACTCGTTCGCCCACTACGCCGCCGGCAATGCGCTGCGCCTGAAGCGGGTGCCGTACCGGGCCGAGGACACCCACACCCGGGTGCAGCGGGCGAAGGCGGTCTACACCCGCGAATTCTTCGCCGCGCGCGCGGGCTGCGGCGACCCCGCGCCGGACCCGATCTTCATCATCGGCCTGCCGCGTTCGGGCTCGACCCTGCTCGAGCAGATCCTCTCCAGTCATTCCGCGGTCGAAGGTACGATGGAGCTGCCGGAGATCATCGCGATGACCCGCACCCTGCGTCGCGGCGCCGAAGCCGGCCGCAGTTATCACGAGGCCCTGGCCGAACTGCCGGTGGAGAGCTTCGCCGA
>JBIJAD010000031.1:0-18730 GCA_044345955.1 Lysobacteraceae bacterium | reverse complement strand
ACTCGGCGCGCAGTACCTCGAACGCACCCGCGTGCAGCGCAAGGCCGGACGGCCGTTCTTCATCGACAAGATGCCGAACAACTTCCTGCATCTGGGCCTGATCCACCTGATGCTGCCGAACGCGAAGATCGTCGACGCCCGCCGCCATCCGATGGCCTGCTGTTTCTCCGGCTTCAAGCAGCATTTCGCGCGCGGCCAGAATTTCAGCTACGGCCTCGACGACCTCGGCCGCTACTACCGCGATTACGTCGAGCTGATGGCGCATTTCGACGCGGCGCTGCCGGGTCGCGTGCACCGGGTGATCCACGAGCGCATGGTCGAGGACACCGAGTCCGAGATCCGGCGCCTGCTCGATTACTGCGGGCTGCCGTTCGAGGACGCTTGCCTGCGTTTCTTCGAGAACGACCGCCCGGTGCGTACCGCCAGCTCCGAACAGGTGCGGCGCCCGATCAACCGCGACGGTCTGGATCAGTGGCGCCCCTACGAAGCCTGGCTCGGGCCGCTGAAGGACGCGCTCGGCCCGGTGCTCGACGCGTATCCCGACGTTCCCGAATTCCCGCCGTCCGCCTGAGCGCGCGGCGCTCCGCCGTTTCCGCAACACCTGACCATCCACCACCACCCGGGAGAGCGCAATGCCGAGCAAACGAAGTCATCCCCCCCGCCGCAAGCCGAATCCGGCACGTTTGCCGCTGACCGCGGCGATCTACGTCGCCTTCGGCAGCATGCTGTTCGCCGGCGCCGCCGCCGCGCAGGACAGCGAAGCCGACAAGGACGGGAATCCGTCGCTGGAAACCATCACCGTCACCGCGCAGAAGCGCTCCGAACGCGCGCAGGACGTGCCGATCAGCCTCAGCGTGATCGGCGCGCAGCAGCTCGACGAGTTGCAGGTCAACGACTTCGAGGACTACGCCAAGCTGCTGCCGGCGGTCTCGATCACGCCCAACGGCCCCGGCTTCGGCCAGGTCTACATGCGCGGCGTCGCCAGCGGCGGCGACGGCAACCACTCGGCCTCGCTGCCCAGCGTCGGCATCTATCTGGACGAGCAGCCGATCACCACCATCCAGGGCGCGCTCGACCTGCACGTCTACGACATCGAGCGCGTCGAAGCGCTGGCGGGCCCGCAGGGCACCCTGTACGGCGCCAGCTCCGAGTCCGGCACCCTGCGTCTCATCACCCGCAAGCCCGACGCCAGCGGTTTCGCGGCCGGTTACGGCGTCGAACTCAATGCGGTCGACGGCGGCGGCTTCGGCCATGCCGCCGAGGGTTTCGTCAACATCCCGATGGGCGACCGCACCGCGATCCGTCTGGTCGGCTGGCAGAAACGCGACGCCGGCTGGATCGACAACGTGGCCGCGACCCGGACCTATCCGACCTCGGGCATCACCGACGACAACTTCGACCGCGACGAGGACGACTACAACACCGTCGACACCGCCGGTGCGCGCCTGGCGCTGAAGATCGACCTCAGCGACAACTGGACGATCAGCCCGACGATCATGGGTCAGCGCCAGACCGCCGACGGTTTCTTCGCCCAGGATGTCGGTCTGCGCCGCAACCAGGTCGCGCACTTCTATCCCGAGAACTCTGACGATCGCTGGTATCAGGCCGCGCTGACCGTGCAGGGCAAGATCGGCAACTTCGATCTGACCTACGCCTTCGCCCACCTCAAGCGCGACGTCGACACCGACTCCGACTACAGCGACTACGGTTTCTGGTACGACACCCTGTTCGGCTACGGCGCGTACTTCTACGACGACAACGGCGATCTGGTGAACCCGGCCCAGTACATCCAGGCCAAGGACCGCTACAAGAAGACCAGCCACGAACTGCGCATCGCCTCGCCGCAGGACCAGCGCTTCCGCTTCGTCGCCGGCCTGTTCTGGCAGGAGCACTTCCACGACATCCAGCAGCGTTATCGCATCGACGGTCTCGCCTCGGTGCTTTCGGTGCGTGGCTGGGAAGACACCATCTGGCTGACCAAGCAGGAACGCCGCGACCAGGACCAGGCGATCTTCGGCGAACTGAGCTTCGACATCACCGACAAGCTCACCGCCACCGCGGGCTTCCGCCATTTCCGCAACGACAACAGCCTCAAGGGCTTCTTCGGATTCTCCGAAGGCTATCTGCCGCAGACCAGCCGTCCGCCGGAAACCCGCTACGGCCAGGCCGCCTGCATCGTGCGGTTCGGACCCGATCCGACCCAGTGGCCGTCGTTCAACGGCGCGCCCTGCACCGTGTTCGACAAGGAGGTCCGCGAGAAGGACACGCTCGGCAAGTTCAACCTGTCCTACAAGCTGACCGACGACAAGATGCTGTACTTCACCTGGTCGGAAGGCTATCGCCCGGGCGGCATCAACCGCCGCGGCACGCTGCCGCCGTACATCACCGAGTTCCTGACCAACTGGGAAGTCGGCTGGAAGACCGCCTGGCTCGACAATCGGCTGACCTTCAACGGCGCCGCTTTCCGTCAGGAGTGGGACAAGTTCCAGTTCCCGGTGCTCGGCGCGAACGGCCTGACCGAGATCCGCAACGCCAACCAGGCGCGCATCCAGGGTCTGGAAATGGACGTGAACTGGGCCGCGACCTACAACCTCAGGATCTCGGCCGGCGTCGGCTTCTACGACGCGGAGCTGACCGAGAACTATTGCGGCGAGGTCGACGCCAACGGCAACCCGATCACCAATTGCGTCTCGCCGCCGGCCCCGGACGGCACCCGCCTGCCGATCACCGCGGACTACAAGGGCAACCTGACCGCGCGCTACACCTTCGACATCGGTTCCTTCGAGGCCTATGCGCAGGGCTCGGTGGTCCACGAAGGACGTCGCACCTCTGACCTGCGCATCGTCGAGCGCAACATCCTCGGCGACCTGCCCGCGTACAGCCTGGTCGACCTGTCGTTCGGCCTGCGCCGCGAGAACTGGTCGGTCGACTTCTACGTCAAGAACCTGATGAACGAAGAAGCGCAGTACAACCGGTTCACCCAGTGCAACGAATCGGTGTGCGGCGCGCAGGTCTATTCGGTCGCCGGCCAGCCGCGGACGTTCGGGATCAAGTTCAGTCAGGAATTCTGAGTCCGGTCCGATGCGGCAACCATGAAAGGCCCCGCCCCGTGCGGGGCCTTTTTTCGTGTCGACCTGCTACCTTTCGTATCCTGTCATCCCGGAAATACGTCCTTCTTGCAGGCATTCCGTCGTCATTCCGGCCGTGTTTTCCGCCTGGCGCTGCTGTCCGCCCTCGTGTCGCCCATGGCCACCGCCGCAGGCATCGAATCGCGGCTTTATTTTCTCGGTGGCGTCGATCGCGGAGACGCGATGAGCGTGCACATCGATCTGCATGCGGGGACTCTGCGCGTGAACAGTGACCAGTTCGACGCCACGCGCTGCGCGGAGGCAAGGTCTGCGCTCTGCTTCGAATCCGGCTACATGGATTTCGCATCGCCGCCGCCCGATGGCGCCGACAGATGGGTCGCGGCCGGCCGGAGCTTCGCCGTCGCAGGCGCCTGTCGGGCGCGTGTCGGCGGCGCGCAGGTCGCGGCGATGCGGATCGTCTCCGAACAGCGCCATGGGCGGTTCGAGTTCTACTACGACCCGGTCGGCGAACGGCTGCTCGGTTGGCGTCTGGACTACACCGGGATCGATGGACGGCCCGCGCACGATCTGTGGATGCTGAAGGGTGTACGGCGCTGCCGGCCGATCAGGCCGGCGGATTGAGTGGAAGGCGGTGCGGCTGCTTGCAGACCCCCTTGTCCGGCACGGCCGTTGGGCATAGGGTTGCCCACAACCGGAGGATGCCCCCGTGCGTCGATATCGCATGCTGTCGCTGTTTCTGTGGTCGCTCGCGCTCGCCGCCTGCAGCGATCGCGCCGGATACGAGCCCGAGCGTCTGGAGGTCGTCGTGGCGGCCGAGGCCGCGGCCGATGCGGCAGCGGATGCCACGGCAGCGGCTGCGGCTGCGGCGGCCACAGCCGCGCCCGAAGGCGGCGGCAATGCCTACGCCCTGCGCAATATGGGCGTGGAACATGCGGTCAGCGAGTTCGAGGGGGGGCCGGTGAAGGGGCCGGAGGCGAATGACAACGCCCGAGTGGTCCAACCCCGCGAGCAGCGCCCGTCGGCCGCAGCGTCCGCGATGCTCGCCTACGAGCACGACGTCGAGATCCGGCTCGATGCCGAGCGCATTCCGCAGAAGGTGCAGGCCGTGCGCAGGGCCTGCGAATCGGCGAAGTTCGGCGCTTGTCTGGTGCTGGAAGTGCGGCAGAGCGGCGGGCGCTACGCCGAGGGTTCGCTCACGGTGCGCGCCGAGCCGAAGGCGATCGAGCCGCTGATCGCCGCCGCCGGCGAGGGTGGCGATATCGGCGACCGCCGCACGCATGCCGAGGATCTTGCCGTCGCCGTCCGCGACAACACCCTGCGGCAGGCGCGTCTGCGCAAGCAGCATGCGCGGCTGCTCGAATTCCAGGGGCGCAGCGATCTCAAGGTCGCCGACATGATCGCGCTGTCCGAGCAGATCTCTCGCGTCGAATCCGAACTGGAGGCCGCGGAACTGCTCGGCGCCACCCACAAGCGCCGCATCGAGACCCAACTGCTGACTCTCTCGTTCTCCCCGCGCGCAAGCGAGGAACAGCGCAGCGAAATCGTTGCGGCGTTTCGCGATTCCGGCGACGTCATGGCCGCCAGCACCGGCGCGGTGATCCGCGTCATCGCCGGCCTGATTCCGGTCCTGATCGCACTCGTCTTCGCGATCTGGCTGCTGCGGCGTGTGTGGCGGTGGCGGCGGAGGAAGACGCAGGCCGCGTAGGGCGGAGTCAGCGGGGTAGGGTGGAGTCGGCGCAGCGCAACTCCACCACGGCAATGAGGACGCTGCCGGATGCGGGTTTCCGCGATGCGAAGAGCAGCGGTTTCGCTTGATGCGCGGTTCGGCGGAGAGATCGCAATGGCGGAGTCGCGCTGCGCTGACTCCGCCCTACGGCGTCGACGGGTCTTCGTGGTCGGTAGAATGCGTCGCCGCTGCGCGGACGACGGTGACCGTGCACGGGGCTTCGGCGACGACGCGGGCGGAAACACTGCCGAGGATGCGGCGGACGCCGGTGACGCCGCGGGCGCCCATGACCAGATGATCGACGCCGTTGTCGCGGGCGTAGTCGAGCAGGGCGTGGGCGGGGTCGGCGTGTTCGAGGACGTGCACGGTGACGCGGTGTTCGTCGAGCCCGAGCGGGCGGATCCAGTCGCGCAGCGCGATCAGGCGTTTGACGTGACGATTGCGCCCGGCGGCATCGAGGTTGCTGTCGAGGCCGATGCGCGCGGTGCGCATCACGGTCACGCAGGCCAAGCGCGAATGCGGGAAGGTCGAGACGATGCGCTGCAGGGTGCCGCGCAGTGCGGCGCACAGCGCCTGATCCTCGTGCTTCAGATCGATGGCGACCATCAGCAGTGGCGCCTGTTCGAGGTGTTCGCCGACCGCGCGCTGCGGCTCGCGGTCGCGGCCGAGCTGGCGCCACCAGCGTCGCAGCACCGTCAGACGACCATCGCGATGATCGCGATCGGCGCGCGCGGTGAGGGCGACTTGTTCCGGATGCTGCAGATCGTGCGCGAGCTGCGCGGCGGTGGCGTGACGGGCGTCGGGATCGGCTTCGAGACAGCGCAGGATCAGTTCCTGCAGCCAGCGCGGAATGTCCGGACGCAGCGCGCGCGGCGGGACCGGATCGCGATACAGCCGACGGCGCAGACCCGCTGGACTGCCCGGATTGCCGAACGGGCGTTCGCCGGTGGCGAGGTGGTAGAGGGTGACGCCGAGCGCGAACAGATCGCTGCGCGGTTCGTCGCGCACGCCCAGTACCTGTTCCGGCGCGATGTAGGGCGCGGTACCGATCGGCACCCGGAACTGCTCGGCCAGCAGATCGGGCAGATGCGCGTGATGCGACAGGCCGAAATCGATCAGCGCGACGCTGCCGTCGGGGCGACGCAGCAGATTGCTGGGTTTGATGTCGAGATGGATCGTGTCCTGCTGGTGCAGGGCGTGGATCGCGGTGGCCGCCAGCGCGCCGAGCGCGGCGACTTCGGTCGGCGGCAGCGGCGCGCGTTCGAGCAGCGGGCGCAGGGTCTCGCCGGACAGATGCTCCATCACCAGCCACGGCTGATCCTCGTAGTCGCCGGCGGCAATGAAGCGCGGCACGTGCGGGCCGCGCAGTTGCGGCAGGATCATCCGCTCGACCTCGAAGCCGACGATCTGGGTCGCGGCCTCGCCGTAGCCGATCCGGGCGAGTTTCATCAGCAGCGGCAGGGCGTGATCGGGATGCGACACGCGCCACAGCGTCGCCATGCCGCCTTCGTGCAGCGGCGCGATCAGGGTAAAGCCTTCGATTTCCAGACCGGGCTTCAACGGGACCGGCATCTCAGCGGCCCTCCACGAGGCGTTGCGCGAGTGCGGACGGCAGGCCCGCATCGCGGATCTTGCGCGCCGCGGCGTGATGGTCGTAGGCGACCCGCAGCAGGGTGAGCGTGCCGCGCACGCTGTCGTAGAGCGCGCAGCAGGCAGCGGGATTGCCGTCGCGCGGTTGACCGACCGAACCGGGCAGCGCCAGCCAGCGCCGGCTGCCGAGCAGCGGCATCGACACCCCGGGTGTCGGCGCGAAATGCCGTGCGCCGCCTTCCGTCAACGAGTGATACAGCGCCGGCACATGCACGTGGCCGCAGAAGGTCACGCGGCGCGCGGTCGCGGCCATGCTCTGCGCCGCGGCAAGCGGATTGGCGACGTAGCCCCACTGCAGCGGTGCCCAGGCGTTGGCGTGGACATAGAGTCGGTCCTCGTCCTCGATGCTCGCCGGCAGGCCGGCGAGGAACGCACGCTGCCCGTCGTCGAGTCGGTCGCGGGTCCAGTCGATCGCGGCGGTCGCATCCGCATGTTTCTGCGAAGTCTGCCGCGCTTCATCGGCGGCGCTGCGCAGCACCGCTTCGTCGTGATTGCCGTACAGCGCCAGACCGCCGGCCTCGACCAGTGCGTACACCGTGTCCACCGCCCAGGCCGGGTCGGCGCCGTAGCCGACGATGTCGCCCAGCACCACCGCGCGGTCGTAGCCCAGCCGGCCCAGTTTGTGCAGGCAGGCCTCGCCGGCCTCGCGGTTGGCGTGCAGATCGGCGAGCAGGGCGAGGCGCATGCGGAAGGCCGTTGGACGTTGCCGGAATGCTAGGCACTCGTCTCGCCACTGGCGATTGGCGATTGGTCGAAGGTATGGCCGCGCTCAGCGCCTCGGTCGCGTCGGCGGCTCCGGCGCGGTGCGCACCGGCAGCGGCACATTGCACAAGTCGATGTGGCCGGCGGGGCGCTTGTAGAAGTCGTCGCGGCGGTTGCGGCGGGCTTCGATCAGTTCGGCGAACAGCGGTGTGTCGGTGCGCAGCACCTGCAGGCGCAGGCGTTCGGCCGGTTTGAGGTCGGCGGCGAGGCGGACCGACCGGATCGGCACGCGCTGTTCGGGCTTCTCGTAGAAGCCCAGCGGGCCGGTACCGCGGGGCAGGGTG
Source organism: Lysobacteraceae bacterium (assembly GCA_044345955.1). Taxonomy (GTDB): domain Bacteria; phylum Pseudomonadota; class Gammaproteobacteria; order Xanthomonadales; family Xanthomonadaceae; genus Lysobacter_I. Next base: position 11,219 of record JBIJAD010000031.1, on the reverse strand, counting down.
CTGAGCAGTTCCATGCCCTGCACGACCCGGCCGACGGTGGTGATGTTGCGGTCGAGCTGACGCGGGGACTGGCCGATCACCACGTAAAGCTCGGCGCCGGTGCTGGAATCGGCGGCGATGTCGCGGCCGGCGCCGACCATGCCGTAGCAGTGCGCCAGCCAGGCGGTGCCGTCGGAAGTGTCGAGGCCGATCGGGAAGCCGTCGCTGAAACCGACCTGGCGCGCCCAGCCGTCCACATCGGGCAGCGGGGTGAAGGGGATGTTGCGGTTGCTGCGGGTGAATTCGGCCGGCAGCTTGGCCTTGGCGGCCTTGGGCAGCGGCTTGCGGTCCTTGTCGTCCTCGGCCGGGTCGCCCCACTGCACGACGAAATTGTCCTGCGAGCGGTTGATGCTCAGCCCGTTCCAGTAGCCGGCGCGGGCCAGGGCGCGGATGTTGGCGACGTGGGCCGGGGCGAACTCCGGCGCCAGTTCGATCACCACCCGGCCGCTGTCGAGATCCATGTACAGGGTGCGGGCCGGGTCGAGGTCGCGCCAGTCGCGGGCGGTCGAGGCGTCCAGGATCTCCTGCATGGTCCTCGGCTTCGGCGGTGCTGCGGGCTCCTGCGCGGTGAGCGATGCGGTGGGCCCCAGCAAGGCGAGACTGACGACGGCCGCCCGGGCCGTGCGCGCGATGATCTTCATCGGATTCCCTCTCGATCGACGGGCCGGTCGGCCCGCTACGTCGGGATTCTGGCGGAGACTGCGGCGGGCGGGAAGCGGGTCGAACGGGTACCTTCTGTTTGATTTCGGCCGCAAGCCTCTGTTTCGGAAAGAATTCAGGGGGTTCTGAAGTGGATGTCCCAAATTCAGAAAGTGGGTGTTCTCGAGTAGTAGTAGTACAAATTCAGAAAGTGGGTGTCCTCGAGAGTAGAGAGTAGTAGTCGCCTCCCGGAGTAGTCGCCGTGCCAAGCCGTGCCCAAGAACGTGGGTGTCCCGAAGTTGTTCCGATTTCGGCCGCAAGCCTCTGTTTCGGAAAGAATTCAGGGGGTTCTGAAGTGGATGTCCCAAATTCAGAAAGTGGGTGTCCTCGAGAGTAAGAAAGTGGGTGTCCTCGAGTAGTAGTAGTCGCCTCCCGGAGTAGTCGGCGTGCCAAGCCGTGCCCAAGAACGTGGGTGTCCCGAAGTTGTTCCGAAGGTGTCCGGAGGCACCGAAGTCGGGCGGATGACCTCCGGCACATCCACTATATCGAAATTATGGATAGCATGATCTTCAGGTTATGAAGCAGGTCGTGCCATGGAGACCTTCACAGACATTCCGCCGCCCGCCGACCGGGACGAGACCGCCGAGGCCCTGCTGCGCAAGTTCCAGAAGGAGCTGTCGGCCGGCACTGTCTCGCTGGCCCTGCTCGCGGTGCTGGGGCAGGCGCAGGAGCCGATGTACGGCTACCAGATCGCCAAGACCCTGGAGCGCCAGGGCGACGGCGTGCTGAGCGGCAAGCAGAGCGCACTGTATCCGGTGCTGCGCAATCTCGAAGCCGCCGGGCTGCTCGAAAGCCAGGTCGAGCCGTCGATCAGCGGCCCGCCGCGTCGCTACTACCGCATCACCCCGCAGGGCCGCGACATGCTGCGCGCCTGGACCGAGGCCTGGTGCGCCACCCGTGATTCCGTCGATTCCGTTCTGAAGGGGAGTCTCTCATGAACACGTCCGCTCAGGCCGCCGCTGCGCAGCCGACGCTGCCTGCCAGCATTCCCGCTTACCTCGAGCACCTCCGCCGTTCGCTGGCCGGTGCCGATCCGGCATTGATCCAGGATGCGCTCTACGACGCCGAGGAGTATCTGCGCTCGGAGCTGGCCGAGAACCCCGGCATGAGCGAGGCCGATGTCATCGCCCAGGTCGCGTCCAGTTACGGCGCGCCGGACGAGGTCGCCGGGATCTACCGCGAGACCGAGGTCAGGGTGCAGAAGGCGCTGCAGTCGCCGCCGCCGCGGCAGCATCGGTCGCTGCCCGGCAAGTTCTTCGGCGTGATCGCCGAACCGCGCACCTACGCCGCGCTGTTCTACATGCTGCTGTCGCTGGTCACCGGCATTTTCTACTTCATCTGGGCGATCACCGGCATTTCGCTGTCGATCGGCCTGGGCGTGCTGATCGTCGGCGTGCCGTTCGTGATCCTCTTCTTCGGTTCGGTGCGGATGTTTTCGCTGCTGGAAGGTCGGATCGTCGAGGTGATGCTCGGCGAGCGGATGCCGCGCCGGCCGCTCTACGGCAGTCGCGGCAAGCCGCTGTTGAAGCGGATCGGCGAGTTGTTCTCCGATCCGCGCAGTTGGACCACGATGCTGTACATGCTGCTGATGCTGCCGCTGGGGATGATCTACTTCACCCTCGCGGTGACCCTGCTCAGCGTGTCGCTGGCGATGGCGATCTCGCCGTTGCTGGTGGTGTTCGGGATCGGGCAGTTCAATACCGACTTCGACGGCTGGATCTGGCTGGGATTCGTCGACGGCATGTCCGGCGTGCCCTTCGGCGGCCCGTTGATGCTGATGCTGATGGGCACGATCGGCGTGGCGCTGCTGTTCGCCACCCTGCATCTGGCGCGCGGTATCGGCTATCTCCACGGCCAGTTCGCCAAGCATCTGCTGGTGAAGACCGCGCAGTACAGTTGAGCGCAGCGCGGCATGAAAACGAAACGCCCGGCCGGAGCCGGGCGTTTCGAGTGTCGAGTTGCGCGACGAGCCGGACGGCTCAGGCCACCATCGGCCCACGGCGCTGCTGTTCCAGCTCCGGGTTGGGCTGGGTTTCGGGCGAGCGCTGCGTGCTCGGCGTGTTCGCCGCCAACTGCTGCAGGCCGGTGTCCAGCGACTGCGACTGCGCGGTGCGGACATCGACATTGACCGTCCGCGCTGCCGGGTCGTCCTGACTGCGGCCCTGGATGCCGAACGCGGTCTGGCCGTTGTTCGAGAGCGCCGCGAAATCGAGCTGCACGCCGTTGCGCTGCGCCTCGTGGGTCAGCGCGACCACGACCTTGGGGTCGAGGTTGGCGGTGTCCACGCCGCTGCGGTTGAACGCCTGCAGCGTCTGCTGCACCGCCGGGTTGGTGGCGTAGGACTGCGACTCCGAGCCGGTGTCCAGACTGCTGCTGCGGAACGGGTTCCAGTTGTTCAGGCGCTCGCGCACATCGCGCACGCCGTCCATGAACGAGTCGCGCATGTCGCGGTAGGTTTCGCCGACCGAGTTGAAGCCGCGCTGGAGGCTCTCCTTGAATTCGATCGCGAAGTCCTTGGAGGTCTTGTAGGCGTCGGCCACGCCCTTGCCGACGACGCCGAGGGTTTCGCGCACGAACCGCACGTCGTCGCGGTATTTGTCGGCCATCGGGTCGTACTGCTGGGCGAGCTGGCGCCCCTCCTGGGTCAGAGTCGGCGGGTTGCCGCCTTCGCTGCGGATGAAGGCGCCCATGCTGTGCGCCGACAGGCCGAAGCTCGCCGCGACGCTGAACGGCTCGCGCACGTCGATGCCGCCGCGATTGTTGTTGTAGCCGCCGATGTCGCGCAGCACCTCGATGTCCTTGGGCGTCGCCAGCGGAATCGATTCGCCGTAGTGGCGGCCGCCGGTGCCGACCGGGTCGGTCACCCGGTAGTACGCCTTGAAGTTCTCCGAGTTCTGGCCTTCGCGCATGTTCGGTTCGATTTCGACCGCGCCGTAGCCGTTGAACGAGCGTCCGCCGATGCCCTTGTGGAAGGCGGTGTACTCGGCGAGCGTGCCGCCGAGCGAATGGCCGGTGGTGGTCACTTCCGGCGCGGTGCCGGTGCGCTGGCGTTCGCGCTCCGAAAACTGTTTCGCCCACTCCGTCAGCGCCAGCGCGTCGGGGCCCTGGTTGTTGACCCGGTGGGTCACCATCTGCACGTCGGTGAAGGCGTCCTTGGCGTCGTTGGTGCCGCGGTGGGCGACGACGATCTGGCCGCTGGACACGTCGCGGTAGACGGTGCCGGCGTAGCCGTTCTGCTCGTTGCTGACGTGGCGCAGGATCTGGTAGCGATTGTCGCCGAGGGTCAGGAACGCACCTTCGCGCCGGCTCTGGTACGCGTCTTCGGCCAGTTCGGCGTAGTTCTTTTCGGTCAGCCTGGTCATTCGGACACCTCGGTCGCGGTCAGGGTGAGGGTGAAGCGCGGACCGGCTTCGGCGGTGTAGAGATCGGTTTCCTCACCGAACACGACGCTGACCGGCTGCGGCGCGCGTTCGTAGTCGGAGGCCAGGTAGTGCAGAGTCACGGGGCGGCCGGACTGGATGTCTTCCATCGGAATCGCGCCGACGAATTCGGTCTGCGCCGAGCGGAAGCGCACGGTGGCCCAGTTCAGCGACCAGCGGCAGACGCCGAGGCCGAAATAGTCCTCATCGACCAGCGCATCGGCGTGGAACGCGGTCGCGTAGCGGTTGGCGTCGATCGACTGCAGCGGCAAGTCGATGCTGCGCTCGGGGCGCAGGCGCGCGCCGGACAGTTCCATCGGCGGCACGCATTCGACGTTGTCGACCGCGAAGTCGGCGCTGGCCTGGACCTCGGCGACCGGTCCCGGCAGGCCGGCGAAGGCGATCACCAGGGCGTATTCGCGGACGGGTTTGGATGTGTGACGGACCTCGATCGACGGCATTTCGGCGACGGAGATCGCCGACATCGGATCGGGTGGCGGTTCGGACTGCGCGGAGAGGATTTCGTCGTTCATGTGGGCGGTGGTGGTCTGAAGGGTGATCAGAAACAACAGGCCGCAGACGCGGGCGAGGCGCGCGGCGCGGGGGGAAGGTGGCGATCCGGAGGTCGGCATGGATCGGAGAATGTTTCGGAACATGATGTGATTCCGCGAAACTCGTCACGATTCCCTTGGCGCAGCCGCGCGCAGGGCGAAGCAGCAAGGGCGAGGGGACGCCGTCGTCGATACTGGACGGGTGCCGGAAGCGTTCGCGGACGGATCCTCCCTGGTGCGCGGCGAAAGACGCGCCGCGATCCGGAAGCTGCGGCGCGGGTCTCTTGTACACCCCCGCCCCGGCGGGGGTCAATGCATCGCGGTATGGGGCCGGCCGGGTGCGGCCTGATGCGGCCGGATGGCGGCCTCAGACGTGCTTCGCGATGAAGTCCCGTACCTGCGGATAGACCTGATCGCGCCAGCGGCGGCCGCTGAAGATGCCGTAATGGCCCGCACCCTGCGCGGTCAGATGCACGCGTTGCGCCTCGGGAATGCCGGTGCACAGACGATGCGCGGCGCGGGTCTGGCCGAGCCCGGCGATGTCGTCGAGTTCGCCCTCGATCGTCATCAGCGCGGTGTCGCGGATCGCCGCGGGATTCACCCGCTCGCCGGCCACGTCCCACAGCCCGCGCGGCAGCAGATGGTCCTGGAACACGGTGCGCACGGTGTCGAGGTAATACTCGGCGGGCATGTCCAGCACCGCGTTGTATTCGTCGTAGAAGCGCCGATGCGCGTCGGCGTCGTCGAGATCGCCCTTGACCAGGTCCTGATAGAAATCCCAGTGCGACATCACGTGTCGCTCCGGGTTCATGGCGATGAAGCCCATGTGCTGCAGGAAACCCGGATACACGCGGCGGCCGCGGCCGGGGTAATTCGTCGGCACGATATGGATCAGGTTCTGCTCGAACCACCACAGCGGTTTCTGCGTGGCGAGATTGTTGACCGCGGTCGGCGATTCGCGGCTGTCGATCGGCCCGCCCATCATCACCAGCGAGCGCGGCGTCGGCTCGCCGCGCGCGGCCATCAGCGAGACCGCGGCCAGCACCGGCACGGTCGGCTGGCAGACGCTGATGACGTGCAGGGTGTCGGCGCCGATGTGGCGGATGAACTGTTCGATCGTGGCGACGTAATCGTCGAGAGTGAACGCGCCGGCGTCCTTCGGCACCATCCGCGCGTCGACCCAGTCGGTGATGTAGACCTTGTGATCGCGCAGCAGAGTGCGCACGGTGTCGCGCAGCAGGGTGGCGTGATGGCCCGAGAGCGGTGCGACCACCAGCACCGGCGGATCGTCCTTGAGATCGCTGACGCCATCGGTCTGGTCGGAGAATCGCTTGAAGCGCAGCAGACGGCAGAACGGCGTGCGCAGCACTTCGCGTTCCACCACCGGATAGGTGCGGCCGTCGCTGGAGACGCTGTGGATGCCGAACTTCGGTTTTTCGTAGTCCTTGCCGACACGATAGAGCAGCTCGTAACCGGCGGCGACGCGCGGCGCGTGCGGCAGCGAGGACAGCCAACTCCCCGGCGCGGAGAACATCCGCGCATTGGCCTCGGCCCAGTAGGTGATCGGTGCCATCCAGGCCCGACCCAGTTCGTGCATCTGGTACAGCAACATCCGCGCCCCCTCGGTTCGACCGGCGCCCGCGCCAGGGCGCGTGCTGCGGCGCAGCATACCCGATCCCGAGCCCCGGAACGGGACCGTCCGCCCAAAGTCGCGAGCGGAGCGTATGCTGGTCGCATGAGTTCGCGAGACGAAGACCTCGACTGGTTCCGGGAACTGCTGGCGCCGCTGGGCCGGATCACGGTCCGACGGATGTTCGGCGGCGCCGGGCTCTATGCCGACGGCCTGATCGTGGGCCTGGAGGTCGAAGGCGGCCTGTACCTGAAGACCGACGACCGCACCCGCGCGGCCTTCGCCGAAGCCGGAGGTTCGCCCTTCGTCTACGACGGCAAGGGCAAGCCGATCGTGATGTCCTACTGGACGCCACCGGAGGAGGCCATGGACTCGCCGGAGGCGATGCGGCCGTGGGCCCGGCTCGCTTTCGAAGCCGCGCAGCGCGCGGCGCTGGCGCGGCCGGTGAAGAAGGCCGTGAAGAAAGCGGTGAAGAAAGTCGCAAAGAAGGCCGTGAAGAAGGCCGCGAAGAAGCCGGCCGGAGGATAGGTGGTCTTCAGGCCGCCGGCTTGAACCGATCGAAGTCGCCGTGGGAGCCCCGGAAGGGACGACACGAGACAAAGTCGGCCCTCCCGGGCCTGCCACAGAAGCTCAATCGTCCGTCTCCAGTGCCACGGCATCGCCGGACAGCACAGGCGACAGCCAGCAGTGCGAACCGACGAACCGGAAGCCCGCGGCCACGAAGCGGCCCCGATAGAAACGCGCCGATCGCGGTTGGAAAGCGTCCTCGTCGCCCTTGGTCTCGTCTTCCTTCGCGAAGGTTTCGAGGAAGGCCACGCCGCCGCACAGTTCCGCCAGTCCGGGCAGGCCGCGGTCGAGTTCGCGCGTCGGCAGGTAGTGCATCACGTCGCTGCAGATCAGCAGATCGACCGGCGGGCAGGGGCGCAGCGCGGCGAAGTCGCCGAACCGCGCGAAATGCAGATTGCGCCGTGCGCCGTGGCGGTGGATCGCGTATTCGCTGCTGTCGAACCCCAGATAACGCGCCTTCGGCCGCAGCGCCAGCAGCGGCGCCCGCCATGCGCCTTCGCCGCAGCCGATGTCGAGCACGCTGCGCAGCGGTCGTTCGAGATGGTATTCGGCCATCGCCACCGCCAACGCGACCTTGCGTCGCAGCCGCGCCGCATCGCCGATGCCGGCGCGGCGGTACCAGCGGTCGAAATAATCGCGGTCGTAGGTCTTGGTGCGGCTCATGTGTGTCCGATCAGCAGGGAGGTCATGGACAGCGAACCGACGACCTCGTCGTTGAAGAATTCCGGCGCCTCGCCGGCGCGCGCGAGCGCGAGCACGTAGAGCAGCGGAAGGTAGTGTTCCGGCGTGGGCACCGACAGCCGCGCATCCTCGCCGAGCGCCGGCCAGTCCGCCAGTGCGGCGAGATCGCCCGCGCGGATCAGTGCGTTGACGCGGTCTCGGAAACGCAGCGCCCACGGCAGCGGGGTCGGGTCGTGCCAGTCGAACAGGCGCAGATTGTGGACGATGTCGCCGCTGCCGACGATCAGCACGCCTTCCTCGCGCAGCGGCGCGAGACGGCGGGCGAGCGCGATGTGCGCGGCGCCGGACAGGCGGCTGTCGAACCCCAGTTGCACCACCGGGATTCGCGCGTCGGGATACATCGGCATCAACACGCCCCAGGTGCCGTGATCGAGTCCGCGCACCGGATCGATCCGCGCCCCGCTGTCCGCGCCGAGCAGTTCGACCGCGCGCTGCGCCAGCGCCGGGTCGCCGGGCGCCGGCCAGCGCACCGCATGCAGGGCCGGCGGAAAGCCGCCGAAGTCGTGGATCGTGGGCGGTGCCGGGCTGCCGGTGAGTCTCGGTCCGGGCGTTTCCCAGTGCGCGGAGACGCACAGGATCGCGCGCGGCACCGGCAGGCGTTCGCTCAGCGCGCGCCACGCGCGCGACCAGGCGTTGTCCTCGATCGCGTTCATCGGCGAGCCGTGGCCGAGGAACAACAGCGGCATGACAGCGGGCATCGGCGTTCTCGGCGGACGGGCGGCCAGTATGCGAGCGGCGCCTGCAGCGTCGGTCGTCGCGACGGGGACGCAGCGTTGCGCAGGGGCGCCGCGGTCTCCGCTATCCTGTGACCACCGACCCGACCGCGACGACGCCATGACCGACGCCTGGACCAACCCGTATTTCTGGAGCAAGACCTTCCATCTGGTGTTCGTGATCGCATGGATGGCGACCGTGTTCTATCTGCCGCGGATCCTGGTCAACATCGCCGAAGTCGGCGATGTCGCGGCGGTCCGCGATCGTCTGGTGCTGATGGGTCGCCGGCTGTACCGCTTTGGCCACATCATGTTCGGCCTGTCGCTGATCTTCGGGCTGGCGCTGTGGCTGCATTTCGACATCGGCGGCGGCTGGCTGCATCCCAAGCTGCTGCTGGTGGCGCTGCTGTTCGCGTACTTCATCGTCTGCGGCCGCTGGCTCAAGGGCGTGGCCGCGGGCCGACCGCTGCCGTCGTGGAAGGCGTTGCGCTGGATCAACGAACTGCCGGTGTTCGTTTTGATCGTCATCGTCTATCTGGTGTTGGCCAAGCCGTTCTGAGCATGCGGCTCGGCACGGCGATCCGAAGGTCGCTCTGCCGGACGAGACCCCGGCGCTTCATCGCCGCCCGGCTCGGCCTTCGCCGAGAAAACGGCGGTGCGCGCGGCGGCGCTGCCACAGCGAGAACAGACAGAGCAGGGCCGAGGCGATCGCGAGGCCGCTGCCGACGAAGATGACGCCGAGCAGGTGATCGGGATCGCCGATGCAACGCGTGCCGGACAGGCACAGTGCGATGGCGAATACGGCGAGCAGCGCGGCCAGTGCGCCGAGCACGAGCCCGGCCAGACCGATGCGGAGCGAGCGACGGGCGACGCGGGTATCCGGCGGCATGGGGGCATCCTGCGGTCTGGCCTGCCGCGATCATGCCCGCTGCCGGGCCGCAGGCAAAGCCCGCGGTGCGGTTGGATCAGCGCGTGCCGCGGCCGCGGAAGGCGGCAGGATCGGGCAGGATCACCGGCACGCCGTCGGCGTTGCACAGCCCGGCCGCGCACACCTGTCCGCGCAATGACGGCGTGGCCTGCAGCAGGATGTGGAAGATCGTGTTCTGCTCCAGGGTGCCGCGCACCGCTTCGGCCCCCGGCCCGCGCGCCCAGATGCCGACATCGTCGCCGCCGTGGGTCTCGTTCGAAAGCGGGATCGTCGCTTCCTGCAGATAGTCGGGATGCTCGGTATCGACGTCCAGCAGGTTCGGCCGGCCGTTTTCCGCCTGGCGATAGCCGCTGATTTCGTAGCGGAACGATTTCGGCCCCTCCGGTTGCTGATCGGTTGCGCCGACATGCCCGGGGCCGTTGGCATAACCCAGCGTGGTGTAGGTCAGGCCGGTGGCGTCGGTGGCGTAGCCCGCCGGATCGTTGCCTTCGCCGCTGCTGCCGCGGACCTTGCCCAGGATCGCGTTGCCGCGCGCCGGATAACCGGCGAAGGTGAGGGTGTGCGAGTGATCGGCGGTGACGAGGATCAGGGTGTCGTCGGCCGAAGTCATCGCCGTCGCCGTCGCCACCGCCTCGCTCAGCGCGATGGTATCGACCAGTGCGCGATGCGCGTTGCCGCCGTGGTGGGCATGGTCGATGCGGCCGGCCTCGATCAGCAGCACGTAGCCCTGCGGCGCGCGCTGCAGGCGCTGGATCGCGGCCCGGGTCATCTCCGCCAGCGAAGGTTCGCCGGCGCGATCGCGCGGACGGTCGTGTTCGTACTGCATGTGGCCGGGTTCGAACAGGCCGAGCAGCGGCGCGTCGGCCGGCGCGGCCGCGAACTGCGCCGCGTTCCAGACATAGGCGCCGTCGGGGCGCCGGCGCTTCCATTCCTCGACCAGATCGCGCCCGTCCAGACGCAGGCCGACGAGGTCGTCGTATTCCGGATCGCGTACGCTGACCGGCAGGAAATTGCCGCGACCGCCGCCGAGCAGGACTTCGGGGCCGTCGCCGTAGCCGGTTTCGATCATCTGCCGGGCGATGTCGATGCAGCCGGCCTCGGCCGCCTCGGCCGGCAGTTCCTGATCGTTTTCCCAGTTGCGGTTGGCCGAACGCGCGAGGGTCGCCGCGGGCGTGGCGTGGGTCAGCCGCGTGGTCGTGACCACGCCCGTGGCCAGACCGCCGGCTTCGGCCAATTCCCACAGGGTCAGCAGCGGTGTGCGCAGGGCGGCGGCGCAATCGTTGCGCTGCGCCGATTGGCCGATGCCGATCACGCCCGCGCGGGTCTTCACGCCGGTCGCCATCGCGGTCATGGTGCCGGCCGAATCCGGCGTCTGGGTGTCGGTGTTGTAGGTTTTGCTCAGTGCAGTGTGTGCGAAGCGTTCCCAGCTCAGCAGATTTTCCTCGCCCGGTTCGCCGCGGCGCTGGCCTTCGAGAATGCGCGCCGCCGACACCGTGGTCAGGCTCATGCCGTCGCCGACGAAGAGGATCACGTTCTTCGCGCGGCCGCCCATCGCGCCGCGGCCTGCGGCTTCGGCGGCGCCGGCGCGGTACCACCATTCCGGCGTTTCGCCATCGGGGCGGCGGATCTTCGGCACCTCGATCGGCTGCGGCGCGACCTGCGCATGCGCGGCAGGTGCGGGGCGGTGCGCGCAGCCTGCGGCGAGTACGACGCAGGCGACCAGCAGGGTGGACTGCAAGGGACGAAAGACAGTGTGCATATCGGCCTCCGGCGTGCGAGGCGCGCATTATGCCGCCCGATCATGACTTTCGGACCTTACCCCGATCGGGTCCGGGGCGCAGCATGCCGGCGACATTCCCAGGGAGCCCCCTTATGCGCAGACTTCTCGTTTCGGCCCTGCTGCTGGGCAGTGCCCTGTCGGCGGCGGCCGCG
>JBIJAD010000084.1:0-12346 GCA_044345955.1 Lysobacteraceae bacterium | reverse complement strand
CTATTAAAAGTATCAAAAAACCATCTTAAAAAGCTCTCGTTGACATCCGGCAAATCCTTTCGCCCCCCAATTCTCCGCTCACCAACAACCGCTTCAATCACCGTTTCTTTAACCTCAAGAGACTCAAGAATTCGACGCATACCCGTCTTAAAATCAAGAAACAAATCAATCCACTGAAGAGACCTTATTGTTTCGTTCCCAAATAGAGGGATGTCGGGAACATCACAATCATCGACACGGACCGGACTAAACCATCGACTTCCAAACGGCATAAGCATTAGCTGATCAACTGCGATAAGCAGCTCTGAGTGAGCGACGCTGTTTTTTTTCGACTGTCTCGCTTTTGAGAAAAAACATAAAAAAAACCCGCCTGACTCTATAGCTCGCTTGATATCAACCCTCCAAAAACTACCAGCGCCCAGATTACTTCTGTCAATCCAAGCATCGAGACCGGCCCTCCTAATAGCCGAAAACACCGGCGCTAATTGAGCACTATCTTCATGCACGTACGAGACAAAAACGTGAGACATCCTCATCCCCTCTACAGTTCAATTCGAAATTTCCTATACGTTTAAAAAACCAACATTTTCATCGAATCCAAAGCAGGGAGAAAAAACAAGATAACTAAAACCATGACCTACAGCCCTCAATGCCCCCCATCCAACCCCTTCAACTCACTCACCAACTGATTCGCCATCTCCGCCCCATCCCCATACAGCATCCGTGTGTTGTCCGCATAGAACAACGCATTCTCGATCCCCGCGAACCCCGTGCCCTTGCCGCGCTTGATGACGATGGTGTTCTTGGAATTCACCACATCCAGAATCGGCATGCCGTAGATCGGTGAGGCCGGGTCGGTCTTGGCGACCGGGTTCACCACGTCGTTCGCACCGATCACCAGACTCACATCCGTATTCGCGAACTCCGGATTGATGTCGTCCATATCCACGATCAGGTCATACGGCACACCCGCCTCGGCCAGCAGCACATTCATATGCCCGGGCATGCGGCCGGCGACGGGGTGGATCGCGAATTTCACCTTCACGCCACGTTCGATCAGGCGCTGGCTGAGCTCCCAGATCTTGTGCTGGGCCTGGGCCACGGCCATGCCGTAGCCGGGGACGATCACGACGCGTTCGGCGAAGGCCATCATCGCGGCGACGTCGCTGGCCTCGATGGGTTTCTGGCTGCCGGTGATGGCCTGGGCTTCGCCGGTGGCGCCGAAGTTGGAGAACAGCACCGAGCCGATCGAGCGGTTCATCGCCTTGGCCATGAGCTTGGTCAGCAGCATGCCGGCGGCGCCGACCATCATGCCGGCGATGATGAGCGCTTCGTTGCCCAACACATAGCCTTCGAAGGCGACCGCGAGGCCGGTGAAGGCGTTGTAGAGCGAGATCACCACCGGCATGTCGGCGCCGCCGATGGGCAGGGTCATCAGCACGCCGAGCAGCAGGGCGACGACGAAGAAGCCGATGATGTACGGCACCTGCAGGGTGGTGAGCGCGAGCACGCCGAGCACGATCGCGGCCAGCGCGACCAGGCCGTTGAAGATCTGCTGGCCGGGGAAGGTGTAGCGCTTGTCCATCCGGCCATCGAGCTTGGCCCAGGCGATGACCGAGCCGGTGAGGGAGATCGCGCCGATCAGGGCGCCGATCACCGCAAGCGAGAGGGTGACGGTGTTCGGGGCCTTGCCTTCGCCGGAGAACTTCAGCAGCTCCACCGCGCCGATCGCCGCGGCCGAGCCGCCGCCCATGCCGTTGAACAGGGCGACCATCTGCGGCATGTCGGTGATCGCGACCTTTTTGCCCCAGACCCAGTTGAGGACCGTGCCAAGCACGATCGCGGCGACGATCAGGCCGACGTTGTGCAGGTCGGGCAGGAACAGGGTGGCGACGGTGGCGAGGACCATGCCGGCGCCGGCCCACTGGATGCCGCTGCGCGCGGTCTTGGGCGAGGCCATGCGCTGCAGGCCGAGCAGGAACAGCGTCGCGGCCACGAAGTAGCTCAGCTTCACCAGGATCAACACGCTCATGCTTCATTCTCCAATGCCGGACCGGTACCGTCCGCGGGTTGCTTGTCCAGCCGATGATGTTCGAACATTTCGATGGCGGTCTTGAGCATGCCGAACAGGCCGATCCCGAAGGCGACGAGGCCCATCGACAATTGTTCGAGCGCGCTGGTGCGCGAGAGATAGCTGCCGACCAATCCGGCCGCGATCATGCCGAAGGCGTAGATCGCGAGAATCCACAGCAGCGCCGCGCCCTTGCGCGGGTCCTGCCAGATCCTGCGCGACACTTCGTTCTGGGTCCGGGTGGGATCCTGCAGCGACGAGAACCCGATGCCGATACCCATGTAGAGCAGGGCGTAATTCATGTCGTCGAACAGCCCGTCCAGCCCGGTGACCAGCGGCTTGAGCGAATATCCCAGGCCGACCAGCATCGAGGGGTACTGCAGGTAGCTGACGGCCTGGAAGACATCGGTGGCGACCGGCCGTCGCGGTCGCTGCGAGGGCCTGTCCGCGGTCATGCGCCGCCCTGCCCCGGCTTCTTCGAGGACTTGAACATCTCCAGCATGCGCTCGGTGACGACGTAGCCGCCGGCGGCGTTGCCGGCGCCCAGCAGCACGGCGACGAAGCCGATGACCTTCTCCAGCGTGGTGTCGGCGTGGCCGAGGACGACCATGGCGCCGATCAGGACGATGCCGTGGATGAAGTTGCTGCCGGACATCAACGGGGTGTGCAGGATCACCGGCACCCGCGAAATGATGACGTGACCGGCGATCGCGGCCAGCATGAAGATGTAGAGCGCGACGAAACCATCCACGGGCATTCCTCGATCCAGGGGGCTGTCGGCATCATAACCGCGGGATGAACGGGTTGGGCGGCGGTCGGGCGAGGGGGCTGTCAACCGGGGCGATGGCGAGGCGTTTCCATCCGCGCCGGCCGGCACGCCCCTCCCTCATCGAAGGACAGCCCATGAAAGCCCTGCTCGCTTCCGCCCTTGCCCTCAGCGCCTGTCTCGGGACGCTGGCCGCCGACACCGCCCATGCCGCCGATCGCGGCGACCGCGTCGAACAACGGTTCGACCGTCGCGGCGACCGCATCGACACCCGCTACGACCGCCAGGGCGACCGGATCGACGAACGCCTGGACCGCCGGGCCGAGATCGCCGAGGACCGTGGCCACGAGCGCCGCGCCGCACGCTTCGACAACCGCGGCGACCGGATCGAGAACCGTCTGGACCAGCGCGGCGACCGCGCCGACAACCGCTGGGACCGCCGCGGCGAGCGTTTCGACCGCCGCTGGGACCGTCGTCATTGATCGCCCGACGCCATGGCCGACGGCAACGCCCGCGATGCCCTCCCCCGCTCTATGCTTGACCGCGTGAGTCCGGACACCGGCCAACGCGTTCCCTCGGTCGCTTCCTCCCCGGTGGCGGCCGAGGGCTTTTCTTTCGATGCCTTCCTCCAAGGCATCTCGGCGCGGGCGTTCCGCTTCGCCGAACTGGGCCTGCGCCACCGCGAGGACGCGCTGGACGCGGTGCAGGACGCGATGATCCGGATGATGGGCTATCGCGACCGCCCTCCGGCGGAGTGGACGCCGCTGTTCTGGAGCATCCTGCGCAGCCGGATCGTGGATCTGCAGCGGCGCAGCCTGTTCCGGCTGCGCTGGCTGGCGCCGGCGCGCAGCGGCGGCGGCGAGGACGGCGATGCTGTCGACTGGACCGAGCGCGTCGCCGACGACGGTCCGGACCCGTCGGGCATGCACGACCGGCGCGAGACCTACGCGCGCCTGGCCGTGGCCCTGCGCACCCTGCCCGCGCGCCAGCGCGAGGCCTTCACCCTGCGCGTGCTGGAGGACTGCGATGTCGCCACCACCGCGCAAATCATGGGCTGCAGCGAGGGGTCGGTGAAAACCCACCTCTCCCGCGCCCGCGAGTCGTTGCAGAAGCAGTTGGAGGAATTCCGATGAATCCCGGTCACGTGAGCCCCGGTCACGACACCGACACCGAGCGCTTCGACGCTGCCGCGCGCCAGGCGCATGCGGTCGCGCTGGATCGGCTCTCGCCGCAGGTGCGTGCGCAACTGGCCCAGCGCCGGCGCGCGGCGCTGGCCGGGCCGCGCCCGGCGCGGGCCCGGCCCTGGGGGCTGATGGCCGTGGGCAGCGCGGCGCTGCTGGCGCTGGCGATCGGCATCTTCGTGCAACGCGATTTGATGCAGCGCGCTCCCGGCGGGACGCAGGTCGCGCCGGCGGACGGCGGTCTCGCGGCCGCGCCGACGACGCCCTCTCCACAACCCGCTCCCGACAACAGCGCGCCGGCACCCGCCACCGACACCCCGTCGCCGGTGGTCGCGCACCGCGATGCGCCGGCAGCGGACACACGTCCGCCGGCGACCGAACCGACAACCGACACGGTCGAGGTCGATGCCCTGCCCGACACTTGGCTGGCGGCGGAGTTCGAGGACGCGGAGGCCGAAGCCTCGTTCGCGGGACTCGAAGAAACCCCCGATTTCTATCTGTGGCTGGGTTCGGACGAGGACCTGGCCGAGTTCACGGAGTTCCTATGAATCGTCGTGCGTTGTCCATCCTGTTCGCACTGGCGCTGGCCGCCGCGGTGTTGCCGGTCGCGGCGCAGACGCCGCCCGCGGGCGCGCCGCCGCCGCCGCGCAACGCGCAGGCGTTGCCGGAGTGGGACCAACTGAGCCCGCAGCAGCGCGAGGCGATGATCGCGGTGATGCGCGACCGCTGGAACCGCGAACCGGCGCAGCGCGCGCGGATGCTGCAGCACGCCGAGCGCTGGCGGCAGATGAGTCCCGAGCAGCGCGCGCGGGCGCACTCCGGCAAGCGGCGGTTCGAGCAGATGACGCCCGAACAGCGCCAGCGCACGCGCGCCGCCTACGAGCAAACGCGCGGGATGACGCCGGAGCAGCGCGCCGCGCTGCGCGAGAAGCTGCGTGCGATGCCGCCGGAGCAGCGGCGCGAATGGCTGCGCCGTCATCGCGCCGAACAGCAAGGCGGCGGACAGCGTCGCGATGGACAGGAGCCGCAGCGATGAACGCGCTGCGTCGGCCCCTGCCCTGGCCGTCGTTCGCGTTTCTGGTCGTGCTGGCGATCGGCGCGCTGCAGCGCGAACCGGCCACCGCAGCGGCCGCATCGGCGCCGGCGGCGACGCCTCCGGCAGCGGTCCAGGCCGACATCGCCTACGGCGCGCATCCGCGTCAGCGCTTCGATCTGCATGCGCCGGCGAACCCGCGTGGCGCATCGACCGTGTTCTTCGTGCATGGCGGCGGCTGGCGGATGGGCGACAAGCGTCAGGCGCTGGGCGCGAAGGCGTCGCACTGGACCGCGGCCGGGGCGTTCGTGATCTCCACCAACTATCGCCTGGTGCCCGACGCCGACCCGATCGAACAGGCGCGCGACGTGGCCCGCGCGCTGGCCGCGGCGCAGCGCGAGGTCGAGAAGCGCGGCGGTGATCCCGAAGGTTTCGCGCTGGCCGGCCACTCCGCCGGCGCGCACCTGATCGCGCTGCTGGCGGCCTCGCCGCGGATCGCGCAGGAGGCCGGCGTGCGCCCGTGGCGCGCGACCGTGCTGCTGGATGCGGGTGCGATCGATGTGGTCTCGACCCTGGAATCCGGTCGCGGCCGGGCGATCTTCGACAACGCCTTCGGCCGCGACCCGGTGTTCTGGCGCGCCGCCTCGCCGATGCATCAGTTGCAGGCGCGCACCGCACCGGTGCTGGCGGTCTGCGCCGCCGCGCGGGTCGTCGCCTGCGCCGAGAACCGCGCCTTCGCCGAGAAGGCCCGCGGCTTCGGCGGGCACGCCGAGGTGCTGCCCAAGGCCATGACCCACGCCCAGATCAACCGCCTGGTCGGCGTGGACATGGCCTACACCCGCGAAATCGACGCGTTCCTGCGCTCGACGGGGCTGCGGCTGGGCGGCTGAACGCGCACCCGGAAGCGGACGACCGTCGCGGGCAGGCGGCGCCGTCGTTGCGGTCGCGGCGGGCACGACCGAAAATGCGACGGCGCCGACGCCGAATCGCGGCGCGTCTTTCGCAACCTCCGGGGATACCACTTTGAAGATTTCGCTCTCCCGCGCCGGGTTCGTCCTGGCCCTTTCGCTGTGCCTGCTGCCGACCGCCGCTGATGCGGCGAAGAAACCGATCCTGCTCAGCGAGGCCGCTGCCGCCGCGCTGCAGGGCAAGACCGCGGCGGTGACGCTGCACAAGCCGGCGTCGTTCGTGGCGATGACCGCCGGCAAGGCCAGCTTCGGTCTGCTCGGCGCGGCCGGCATGATCAAGGCCGGCAACGACTTCGTCGCCGAAAATGGCATCGAGGACCCTGCGGTGCTGGTGCGCGCCCAGCTCGCACCGCTGCTGCAGTCGCATTACGGCCTGCAGGTGCAGCCGGTCGACACCACCGCCACCGAAGAAAAGAAGCCGGCCAAAATCGCCAAGCTGCATCCGAACAGCGACGTGATCCTGTCGGTGCGCACCCACGGCTGGAGCTATGCCTACTATCCGGCGGCCTGGGGCGAGTACTGGATCGGTTGGTCGGGCGAACTGCAGTTGATCGACGCCAAGACCGGCAAGCAGCTCAGCCAGACCTACTGCGGCGCCAACACCCAGTCCAACCCGATCCGGCCGAAGCTCGAGGACATGCGCGCCAACCGCGCGCAGTTGACCAAGGACGTGCTGACGAGCCTGGGCTGGCTGTGCGTGCAGTTGCTGGCCAAGGACCACTTCAGGATTCCCGAGGACAAAATCCCGGCCATCCCGGCCGAGTACCTCAATCCGCTGGCCCGCCTGCAGCCCGGCGCCGCGCCGACCGCCCCGCCGCCGGCCGCGAGCACCGAGCCGACGGCCGATCCGGCCGCTGCGCCGGCGGCCGAAGCGCCGGCCACGGACAAGCCGACCGCCGAAACGCCGAAGACCGAAACGCCGACGCCGTGACCGGCCCGGACCGGCGCCCCGGGGCGCCGGTCCCTTTCAGCGCGCCGCGGCGCCCTGGGGCGCCGGTTCGCGTCAGGGGGCCGCGGCGCTGCAGCCGCGGCCTTCGATCTCCAGCACCGCCGCGTACTGCGGCAAGGACGGCAGCGCCCCCGACGCGGCGCGCCGTTTCGCGTCTTCCAGATAGATCCGCGGCCGCCCCTGGGCGTCGGGCCGCAGCGTCGGCGTGTCCGCAGGTTTGCGCCAGATCCGGATGACCGCCTGCTGCGCCGGGCAATCGGCGTTGGGAATGCGGATCAGGTCGTTGAGGATCCAGCCCGACGCCGCCGACGGACGGGCCCGGGCCGGGTCCACCAACTGCGCCCGCGGCTGGCAGCGTCCGGCGGTGCGACGCGCGCCGTAGCGATAGATCGGGCCCTCGGCGCTGGCCGGCGCGACGAACCCGCCCTGCAGATAGGCGCAAGCCTCGGGCAGGATGCGGATGGTGTGGACGCTGCCGGGGGCCTGCGGCGGATAGGGGTCGCGACGGATTTCGGGGGCCGGCGCGGCGCTCTGGGCGAGGGCCAGGGCCGGCGCCAGCAGGACGGCCGACACGATGCAGAAGGCGGATCGGAACGATCCGGAGCGGCCGACGACGGCGGAACGGGACATCGGCGACTCCGGGCTGACGGGGCCCCGACACTGCCCGACCCCGGGTGAACCCGGGCTGGCTCGGACCTGATGCGCCGGGACGCGACCAAGGTCGCGGTCCGCCCGGTTCCACCGCGGGCACGGCCTATGCCATAGTCGGCCGGTTGCCCGCGGGGACATGGGCGAACATGCGTCCCGGCCTCCCGCGCGTTTCCGCTGTGCTTCGTTGGTTTTCATTCACGACTCTGGGGAGGGTTTCATGCTCGAGCAACACGCAATCTGGATCGCGATCGCCGCTGCGGCCGTCGCGATCCTGTACGGCATCCTGTCGGCGCGATGGATCATCGCCCAGCCGACCGGCAACGAGAGGATGCAGCGCATCGCGGCGGCGATCCAGGAAGGCGCGGGCGCGTATCTGCGCCGGCAGTACACCACCATCGCCATCGTCGGCGTCGTGTTGTTCCTGGTGATCGGGCTGGTGCCCGGCCTCGGCTGGCCGACCGCGATCGGGTTCGCGATCGGCGCGGTGCTGTCCGGCGTCGCCGGCTTCATCGGCATGTTCGTCTCGGTCCGCGCCAACGTCCGCACCACCCAGGCCGCGACCATCGGTCTGAACGAGGCGCTGGCGGTAAGTTTCCGCGGCGGCGCGATCACCGGCATGCTGGTGGTGGGGCTGGGCCTGCTCGGCGTGGCCGGCTACTTCCTGCTGGTCGGCAAGGGCTCCAGCGACGAGACCGCGATCAAGGACGCGCTGCAGCCGATGATCGGCCTGGCCTTCGGTTCGTCGCTGATCTCGATCTTCGCCCGTCTGGGCGGCGGCATCTTCACCAAGGGCGCCGATGTCGGCGCCGATCTCGTCGGCAAGGTCGAGGCCGGCATCCCCGAGGACGATCCGCGCAACCCCGCGGTGATCGCCGACAACGTCGGCGACAACGTCGGCGACTGCGCCGGCATGGCCGCGGACCTGTTCGAGACCTATGCGGTCACGGTGGTGGCGGCGATGCTGATCGCCGGCATTTCCTTCGCTGCCTACGGCTACGCCGGCGTGGTCTATCCGCTGGTGCTGGGCGCGGTATCGATCGTCGGCTCGGTGATCGGCACCTTCTTCGTCAAGGTCGGCAGCGACGGCAAGATCATGAAGGCGCTGTACAAGGGCCTGATCGTGGCCGGCGCGCTGTCGGCGATCGGGTTCTGGTTCGTCACCGACAGCATGTTCGGCGCGGAGAAGGGCATGCCGCTGTTCTGGTGCGCCCTGATCGGCCTGGCCCTGACCGCGGCGATGGTGGTCATCACCGAGTACTACACCGCCACCGAGTACAAGCCGGTGCAGGATGTGGCCAAGGCTTCCGAGACCGGTCACGGCACCAATGTCATCGCCGGCCTCGCGGTGTCGATGAAATCGACCGCCGCGCCGGTGCTGGCGGTGGCCGCGGCGATCTGGAGCTGCTACGAGATCGCCGGCCTGTACGGCATCGCGGTCGCGGCGGTGTCGATGCTGTCGATGGCCGGGGTCATCGTCGCGCTCGACGCCTACGGCCCGATCACCGACAACGCCGGCGGTATCGCCGAGATGTCGGGCCTCGACAAGGAGATCCGCAAGACCACCGACGCGCTGGACGCGGTGGGCAACACCACCAAGGCGGTGACCAAGGGCTATGCGATCGGTTCGGCCGGCCTGGCCGCGCTGGTGCTGTTCGCCGACTACGCGCACAAGCTCGACGAACGCTTCGGCGCGAATGCGGTCGACTTCTCGATCGACCGCCCCGACGTGCTGATCGGCCTTCTGATCGGCGGCATGATCCCGTACCTGTTCGGCGCCTACGCGATGCAGGCCGTCGGCCGCGCCGCCGGCGCGGTGGTCGAGGAAGTGCGCCGCCAGTTCCGCGAGATCAAGGGGATCATGGAAGGCACCGGCAAGCCGGAGTACGACAAGGCGGTGGACCTGCTGACCAAGGCCGCGATCAAGGAAATGATCCTGCCCTCGCTGCTGCCGCTGATCATCCCGGTGCTGGTGGGCTGGTTCCTCGGCCCGGCCGCGCTGGGCGGCCTGCTGATGGGCACGATCGTGACCGGCCTGTTCGTGGCGATCTCGATGTGCACCGGCGGCGGCGCCTGGGACAACGCCAAGAAGTACATCGAGGAAGGCCACCACGGCGGCAAGGGCAGCGATGCGCACAAGGCCGCGGTCACCGGCGACACCGTCGGCGACCCGTACAAGGACACCGCCGGCCCGGCGATCAACCCGCTGATCAAGATCATCAACATCGTCGCCCTGCTGCTGGTGCCGCTGCTGCCGGTCCACAAGGCCGACGGCGGCGCCGTGCCGGCGGATCATGCCCAACAGGTCGAACTGGCCACCGCCGCCGCACAAGCGGCTGCCGCCGCTGCGGCCGCCGCCGCCGCACAGCAGACGGCGGCCGCGACCAACCCGGCCGAGGTGCAGGCCGCCGCGGCGGGCGACACCGCCACGGACCCCGGCCGCACCGCGCGGCTGTACTTCGCCTCCGGCTCGGCCGCGCTGCCGGCCGACGCCGAGACGGCGATGGCGCGGGTGATGATGGTCCTGCAGGGCAGCCAGGAGGCGAAGGCCACCATCTCCGGCTACCACGACACCAGCGGCGACCCGGCGAAGAATGCCGATCTCGCCAAGCAGCGTGCCGAAGCCGTGCGCGACGCGCTGGTGAAGGCCGGCATCGCCGCGGACCGGATCAGCCTGGAGAAGCCGCAGGCGACCACCGGCGGCAGCGACCCCAACGAAGCGCGACGGGTGGAGATCACGGTGCAGTAAGCCGTTAGCCGCGGCGATCCTTCCGAACGGCGGCCTCCGGGCCGCCGTTCTTGTTGGTGAGCGCCGTGTTCGTGAGCGCGGCCACGCCAAACGATGTCCGGAATCGTCGGATCTTCGTCTATTCGGACACGAGGTGTCGGCGCACACTGCCGCCATGCCTCCCCTGCATCGCACACGCCACATCGTCCTGCTCGGCTACGACGGCCTGACCGCACTCGATCTGTCGGGCCCCGCGGAAGTGTTCGCGACCGCAGCAGCCTGGCTCGCTGAGCGGCATCCGGCGGCACCGCCGGCCTATACGATCACGGTCGCCAGCCTCGACGGGCCGCGATTCGTGGCCGAAAACGGGCTCGCGTTATGCGCCGACACGACCATCGATGCCATCGACCATGGCGACACGGTGATCGTGCCCGGCGGCCGCGGCTTGCGGGAAACCGAGCGTCTGACGCGTGCGGCGGGGTGGCTGCGCGAACGTCATCCCGCGTTTCGTCGTGTCACCTCCGTCTGCACCGGCGCTTACGCGCTCGCCGAGGCCGGCCTGCTCGACGGCGCAGCCGCGACGACCCACTGGCGCCACGCCGACGCGTTCGCCGCGCGTTATCCGGCGGTCGCCGTCGTCCTCGATGCGCTGTATCTGCGTCACGACCGCGTTTACACCTCCGCGGGGGTCACCGCGGGTATCGATCTGTGCCTTGCGCTGGTCGAACAAGACCATGGGCCGGAATGCGCGCTCGCCGTCGCGCGCGAACTGGTGGTGCATGTGAAACGCGCCGGCGGCCAGAGGCAATACGTCGACCGCTTGGCCGCGCGCGGTTCGGACGATGCGCGGATCGCGGCGCTCTGCGCCTGGATGCTGGACCATCTGGACGGCGATCTCGGCCTCGCGGTGCTGGCGCAGCACTGCCATTGCAGCGAACGTCAGCTTTCGCGTCGATTCATGCGCGCCTTCGGCCTGACGCCCGCCGCCTATGTCGAACGCCTGCGCGTGGAAGAAGCCGGTCAACGGCTGATCGCAAGCACATCCGGGATCGAACGTATCGCGCACGCCGTGGGATTCCGCAGTGTCGACGTGTTCCGCCGCGCGTTCGAACGCCATTACGGGGTGAGCCCACGCGACTACCGCGAACGCTTCCGCACTCTACCTTCCGAGGATCCTTCCGCATGAAAACGATCAACGCGCTCCCGAACGCCACGCGCGGCTGGCTGATCGCCGCGCTCTTGTCGCTGACGGGCGTGGTCGGCACACCCGCGCTTGCGAGCGATGCGTTTGCCGCCGCCGATGCCCTCGCCCGCGCCGCCGTCGACAAGGGCGAGATTCCTTCGGTCGCTTACGCCGTTTCGCGCGATGGCCGTGTCCTGCATGCCGCCGCTTACGGCAATGCGGACCGCGAACGTCGCATCCCGGCCACGGTCCGTACGGCCTATCCGCTGGCGTCGCTGACCAAACCGATCACGGCGACGGCGTTGCGCGTGCTGCAGCGGCGTACGGGCCTGTCGCTGGACACGCCGATCGCCACGCTGTTGCCGGAAGGGTTGCGCGATGAGCACGACGAAGCACGCTTGCATGACGTCACACTCGCCCGCCTGCTGCATCACACCGCGGGCCTCGGCACCTACGCACGCCTGTATTTCGACGGCGAGATCGCACGGGCCGCCGCCGAATCCGCCTCGGCGCAGCGCCCCTACATCGTCACGGTGCAAACGCCGGGACGCGTCGCCGAATACTCCAATCTCGGCTACGGCTTGTTGGGCGAAGCGATCGAACGGCACAGCGGAAAACCGTTCGCGGAATACGTCCGTCGCGAAGTCTTCGCGCCGCTCGCGATGCGCGATGCGTTCATCGCCGGCACCGACGCGCACCGCGGCGCGATCGGTTACGACACGGCGATCAAAGCGCTGCCCCCGCTGTGGAACGACACCCCCGGCGCCGGCAACGCCTACGCCAGCGTCACCGACCTGTTGCGCTTCGGCGCCTTCCATC
>JBIJAD010000016.1:0-23027 GCA_044345955.1 Lysobacteraceae bacterium | reverse complement strand
CGACCCGGCGCGCGTGCGGGCGATGGCGCGACGGCTGCCGCCGCCCGACGTCGCGGCGATGCGCGCGCGCGACGACGATGGCGCACGTCATCCGATGTACGGCGATGCCTGGTACGGGCAAGGCTGGTACGTCCGCGGCTCGGCTTCGGCGCCCCGTCTTGTGTGGCACGAGGGCGGCATGCCCGGCGCCAGCACGCTGCTCGCGCTCTACCCGGAAGGCGACATGGTCGTGACCGTACTGGTCAACCGCAGCGATGCGCGGCCTTTCGTGCAAGCGCTGGCGAGCGCGCTCGCGCATGCGGCGTGGGCCGATGCGCCCGCACTGACGCTCGACCCCATCAGCGGCTTCGTACCGCTGGCCGGCCCCTCGCCGTTCGGTGGCGATTGGGTGGGGACGATCGGCGTCGACGGTGAGGCGCGGCCTGTCGCGTTGCGCATCGACGCCGCGGGCAATGGCCGCTTGGAGTACGCCGCAGCAACAGGCGGAGCAACGACCTTGCGCGAATTCCATGCGCTGACCTCCGGCCCCTCCCTGGTCAGCGCGGTCCAGGGGCCATGGCGTTCGAAGGGCGCCCCCGAGGGCGTTGCCGCATTGCTGATCAAGCTCACCCTGGCCGGCGACGACCGGATCGAAGGGCAACTGGTGGCCTACGACGGGCCGGACCGGCTCCGGTTCCTGCAGCCCTATGCCGTCGTCCTCAGGCGGGCGGACTCCCGGTAAACGATGCCGCCCATGCTGCGCCGCAACATCCAGCGGCGTAGAATGCGCGCCCTCACCGCATCGATTGGACACCGCCATGGGCCTGGACCTCGTCCCCACCGGCAAGAACCCGCCGGAAGAAGTCAACGTCATCATCGAGATCCCCAAGGACGCCGAGCCGGTCAAGTACGAGGTCGACAAGGAGACCGGCGCGATCTTCGTGGACCGGATCCTGTCCACCCCCATGCGCTACCCCTGCAACTACGGCTACATCCCGCACACGCTCTGCGGCGACGGCGACCCGGCCGACGTGCTGGTGATCCTGCCGCTGCAGTTGATCCCCGGCTCGGTGATCCGGGTGCGCCCGGTGGGCGTGCTGCGGATGAAGGACGAGGCCGGCAGCGACGAGAAACTGCTCGCGGTGCCGGTGGACAATGTCTTTTCCGGCTACAGGCACATCGCCGACATCGACCAGGTCAGCGAACACTGGCTCGAGCGCATCGGCCACTTCTTCGAGCACTACAAGGACCTCGAGAAGGGCAAGTGGGTCAAGCTCGACGGCTGGGGCAACGCCGAGGAAGCGAAGGCGATCATCCTGGAGTCGATCCAGCGCTACAACGCCATCCCGGAATCCGAAAAGCCGCACTTCTGATCCTCCGGGCAGATACTTCCGGACCAGGCATACGACCAGGGCCCGCGCGCGGCGCGGGCCTTCGTTTTCGGCGCATCGCCCGACCGCGGATCGACAGCCCCCGGCTTGACAGGGCCGCGCCGTCCGCCGATACAGGAAGCCCGACCCGCGCATGCCCGGAGGATCGATGTTCAGCCTCGAGGAGTTCCAGACCCCCGTCGAACTGGCCGCGATGGAAACCACCGTGCGCCGCGCCTGCGACGCCGCGGTGCGCAGCCCGTTGGCGCAGTTCCTGTTCGTCGACCGCTACACCCGCTGGAACGGTTACGCCGGCGCGCTGGTCGCCAAACTCTCGGGCAACATCGGCGAATCGCAGGACCTGTTCCTCGATCCGGCCGAACCCGACCGCGCGCAGGCGGTGCGGGGGATGGATGTCGCCGGGCACGTGCTCGACGCCACCGTCGACGAACATCTCGACAAGGGCCATCGCGTCCCGCACCGCACCCTGGCGCAGGCGATGCGCAAGGCCGCGGCAGACTACGCCGGGCTGTCGCTGGCCGAACGCGATGCGCGGTCGCAACCGCCGGCCTGGCTGCAGGATGTGGTCGCCCGCACCTTCGTCTGCTACGGCAGCGTCGCGCACGACGCCAATGCGCTGATCCGCTCGATCGGCACCCACATCGCTTCCGAATCGATGGCCGACCGCGAGTATGCGATCATCGACCGGGTGTTCCGCGCCGAGCGCCACCACGAAGGTTTCTATCAATATCTTCGT
This sequence comes from Lysobacteraceae bacterium, assembly GCA_044345955.1. Classification (GTDB taxonomy): domain Bacteria; phylum Pseudomonadota; class Gammaproteobacteria; order Xanthomonadales; family Xanthomonadaceae; genus Lysobacter_I. The sequence goes on along the minus strand of JBIJAD010000016.1, from coordinate 20,921 downwards.
GAACGCGACTTCCGGGTCGAACTGGGCGGCAAACTGGTGCACGCCTACGCCTGGATCACGATCCATGCCACCTTCGAATCGCAGGGCGTCGAGGCCGAACACCTGGCCGAAGCGATGAAGTCGCTGGAACTGGCCGCGCGCTATCGTCCGGAACCGCGCGAGCGCATCCTCGAACTCGCGCGCGAGGGCTTCCGCAGTTTCGCCGACATCCAGCGCGATTTCTTCGTCAATGCGGAGCGCGAGTGCAGCGAGGCCGCGGAGGGGCGGTCGCTGGCAGCCTGAGCCCGCACGATCTCAGGCGTACTCGCCGTGCGGCTTCGCCGCGACGTAGCCGCCCTCGGGCATGACCGCCGCGCGCGAGAGCATCACCATCATCACCTGCAGCCACGGCATTTCGTTGCGCAGGTTGACGCCCTGGGCCAGCGGGCGCACGTTGCGGGCGAAGGTGTCGAAGGCGGCGCGGAATTTCGGGCGACCTTCGGCAGCCTCGCCGTACTGCGCCCACAGGCCTTTCCACTGTCGCAGCAGGCGGCCGGCATGGGCCTGCAGTTGCGGCAGTTGCGGATGGGGCAGGCATTCGCCGAACAGGAAAGTCAGATGCTGGGTCAATTCCCACGGGCTCATCACCGCGGGCACGTTGACCGCTTCGCAGGCGAAATCGACCGGCGCGGACGGATCCGGCACCACCTGCCGCGGCTGCCAGCCGGGCACATCCGCATCGTGCGGACGACCGTGGCCGACCAGGTCCCAGAACGCGCCGCCGCCGACCGTGTCGCAGACCAGATGGATGCGCGACTGCACCGCGTCGTTCTGGACGCTGTGCTGACGCCAGGTGTCGAAGATCCAGCATTCGCCGGCGGCCATGTGGATGACCTGACCGTCGCATTCGAAACGCACGGTCGGCTGGGTGACGATCGGGACGTGCACGCGCACACGCTCGGTCCAGTAATAGCCCTGATCGGCGTGGCGGGTCACTTCGGCCTGCCCGGCCAGACGCATCAGCCGGGTGCGGCCGACGGTGGCGCCGAGGCTGGCGAGCAATTGCTGCAGGTAGCGACAGCGCTGCAGGTGCGGGGTCGGCCGCATCGCGCCGGAGAAGGCTTCATTGTCCGGATCGCCGTCCACCGCCAGCAGCGGCAGCATGGAATTGCCGGGGAAGCCCTGCGGATGCGGCTTCCAGACCGACTCGCCGAGGGCCTCGATTTCCTCCGCGAGGGCCGGCGCGTCGAAGAACAGCGGCAACTGGATGAAGGGAACCTGGAGTTTCAAGGCCAAAGCCCGGCGATGACGATGGCGCATTGTAGGTCGTCGCGCGGCCCCGGGTTTGACCGGGATCAGCCGGGCGGAAGCAGCGGGGGCGAGGCGGAAAGCGAATCCCCCTGCCCCCTTTTTCTGCAAAGGTGGGAAAGCGAGGGGCCGACGCCCCCCATGACCTACCCTGCCGAACCGTACCAGCCGAAGACCGGAGTCGTCGACGGCATGCGCCCGGGCGCTGCCGGTCCTGCCCGGGTGTCGTGTCTTCCCCCGGCGAGGGGGGCCGGGCGGGATCTGCTCTTGCCTCGGGGCGCGGCCCGGGGGCCGCGCCGATCCGGCTTCAGAACTTCTGCTTGTACTGCAGATAGAAGAAGCCGCCGCCGGGCAGGTCGTAGGCGCCGTCGAACGAATGCGCGAACGAGTTGCGGGTGATCGGCGGGTCCTTGCCGAAGACGTTGCGGCCGCCGACCACGATGCGCCCGTTCCACGGGGTTTTCCAGCCGACCTGGACGTCGTGGTAGAAGCGCGAGCCGATCCGGTTCTCGAACTTCAGCGGATTGCCGTTGGCGTCGTTGACGTCCTGGTCGCACAGCTCGGTCGGACTGATGCCGTATTCGAAGTAGTTGGGGCCGTAGGGACACAGTTCGTCCATGCCCGAGTAGTAGCGTACCGCCCAGCTCGCGTCCCAGTCGCCCTTGCGCCAGGAAGTGGTCAGGTTCGAACGCAGGCGCCAGGACGGCGCCCCGTTGTATTCGCCGACCACGCCGAACAGCGTGTTCTCGGTCGAATACGTGTTGTCCCACTGGAAGGTGAACCGGCCCCACGCGGTTTCCGGCATGGCGTACGTGACCTGGAAGTCGTAGCCCTCGACCTCGCCGCTGGCCAGATTGAACTGGCTCTGGCGCACGTCGATGATGTTGCCGACGCTGTCGCGGTTGACGAAGGAACAGAACAGCGCGCGCTGGGCCGGGTCGGCGGCCGCGCCGGGCGAACCGGGCGTGCCGTAGCAGGCGGTGAGGATCGCCTGGGTGGCGCGGAAGGTGATGACGTCCTCCAGCGAGATGTTGTACCAGTCGAGGGTGAAGTTCAGGCCCGGTGCCCAGTTCGGGCTGTAGACGATGCCGAGGCTCCGGGTCTCGCCGAATTCCGGCTTCAGATCCGGGTTGCCGCCGTTCAGCGAGCGGATCTGCCCGTTCGGCTGCGGCGCGCCGCCGGCCGGGGCGCCGTCGGCGATGCAGCGCGCGGCATCGGTGGTGGGCAGGACGATGTTGGCCGGATTGCAGGGATCGGTGGCCGTCGGGAAGCTCTCGGCGCCGCCGAGATACAGATCCAGCACGTCGGGTGCGCGGAACGATTCGGAATAGGTGCCGCGGATCATCAGATCGTCGAACACCTGCCACTTGATGCCGAGCTTCTTCGAGGTGTCGCCGCCGATGTCGGGATTCACTTCGTTGCTGCCGAAGGCGCCGGAGGAATCGTAATCCGACTTGCGCGCGGCCAGGTTCACTTCCAGCAACTTGGCGCCCGGTACATCCGCCAGCAGCGGAATATTCAGTTCGGCGTAGATTTCGTCGACGTTGATCCGGCCACGGGTCGGTTCGGAGAAATTGTTGGACGAACCGCCGCCTGAGACCAATGCGTCGGGTTCGTTGAAGAACGAGGTCCGGCGATGTTCGAGGCCGACCGCGAAGCCCAGTTCGCCGGCCGGCAGATCGACGATCGTGCCGGAGAGATTGGCGAAGTAATCCTTGGTGGTCATCCTCTGCAACTGCACCAGGTTGTAGCTGATGTAGTTGATCATCGCGTCGTATTCGGCGCGGGTGATCACGCCCGCGGCGAGACCCAGATCCGGGCCGCCGAACAGATTGAACGGCACGCAGCCGCGGATCACGGCGCCGCCGGCGTCCAGGCACTCGAGCGCGCCCGTCACCGGATTGCGCTGCGAGCGACCGACCGCGTTGCGCAGGTTGAACAGGTTGATGTAGTTCTCGCCGCGCTGGCTGATCCGCGAATCGAGATAGGAGTAACCCGCGTCCCAGTACATGTCGCGACCGCCCAGCTCGAACACGCCGTCGAACCAGAGCGTGGTCGCCAGATTGTCGTTGTTGTAGTAGGGCTTGCGCGGGCCGACCGCCAGGGCGCGGAAGTTGGCGCCGCGCAGGTCCTGGCCGAACGGGTTGAACACGTTGGTCGCGGTCGGCGCGAACGCCCACTGCGGTCCGTTGATGCCGCGGATGTCCATGGTCAGCGGCACTTCGGCCAACTGCTGGTTGGACTCGCGCTTGACGTAGGTCGCCATCGCGTTGAAGTTGATGCGATCGGTCAGGCGCAGGCTGGCCTGTCCGTAGACGTTGAAGCGTTCGATCGGCTGCAGCAGGTAGTTGACCGGCGCGAAGTTGTAGCGGTCGGAGCTGCCCGAGCCGTCCAGCGTGTAGCTGATGAAGCGACGGAAATCGGTGGCCTGGCGGCCGTCTTCGCCGGGAATCAGGGTGAACGGACCGCCGGCGACCGGCGTGCAGGTGCTGAAGCCCGAAGGCGTGGCGGTCGGGGCGCCGGCGCAGCGGGTGAAATTGCCGCGCAGATTCGAGCCCGAGCCGAACACGCCGCCGGAGGCCTGATCGCCGCCGCCGAAGACCGGCACCGACGAGATCTCGCGGTCGCCGGCATAGACCGGCTCCTGATCCTGATAGGCGATGTTGAAGACCGCATTCCAGCGGTCGCTGCCGGCGCCGACGGTGAAGTCGTAGGACTGCTGGAAGCCGTCGCCCTTGGTGTAGGCGCCGAGATAGACGTTGGCCTCGGCGCCTTCGAAGTTCTTGCGGGTGATGACATTGACGACGCCGGCGATGGCGTCGGAGCCGTAGATCGCCGAGGCGCCGTCCTTCAGCACTTCGATGCGCTCGACGACCGCGACCGGGATGGTGTTGAGATCGACCACCGCGGCATTGGTGATGCCGGCGGTGATCCAGCGGCGGCCGTTGACCAGCACCAGAGTGCGGGTCGCGCCGAGACCGCGCAGCGAGATGTTCTGGGTGCCGTCGCTGCCGTTGGTGCCGGTGGTGATGTTGCGCAGCGCGCCGCCGTCGCTGGCGGCGATGTTGAACAGGATGTCGCCGACCGAGGTCAGGCCGGTCGCTTCGATCGCGGCGCGGTCGATGGTCAGCACCGGCGAAGTGCCTTCGACTTCGGCCGCGCGCGGAATGCGCGAACCGGTGACGACGACGGTGTCCAGATCGTCGTCCTGCGGCGTGTCCTGCGCCTGCGCGGCGGCCGGAAGCAGGATGGCGGGAACGAGCGCGGTCGCGATCGCGAACGGCAGGGCGGCAGGACGGATGGCGGGGGCCTGGCGGGCAGGGGAATGTCGTGCAGGGTTCATCGTCGTCTCCGTGATGTCATCGTGTCGCACCGCAACCGTGCCGCCGCGTCTGGCGGCGACGATCCGCGGGCACCTTGTCGTCTTAACGATCACCTTACGTTCGCGTCGGCGCCGCGGCTTTGCACAGCGGGTTGCGAGCCTGTGCCGATCTTGGTCTCCCGTCGCGCCGCGTCGCGCCATGCGCTGGCGGTGGTGCGCAGACGGGCGCGGAAGGCGCGGGCGAAACTGCAACTGTTGTCGAAACCGCAGGCGGCGCCGATCTCGCCGATCGCGCCGTCGGTCGCGGCCAGCAGTTCGCAGGCACGCTCCAGGCGCAGACGCACCGACGCGGCCTGCGGGCTCTCGCCGTAGAGTTCGTGATAGGTCTTGGACAGATACCAACTGGAGAAACTGGTCAGCTCGGCCAGTTCGGCCAGCCGCACCACGCGGTCGCGATGGCCTTCGAGATAGAGCCGTGCGCGCTGCATCCGCGCGAACACCTGGCGCCTGCGGCGCAGCGAACGCCCCGGGCAGCGGGCGATGCAGGCGTCGAACTCGCGCTGCTGCGCTGCCAGATGCAGCAACAGCGCGGCCAGCGCCTGCGCGGCGACCTCCTCGCCGGCGCACGCGGTGGCGCGACCGTTGCGCCACAGCCGCGCCGCGATCCGCAACTCGCGCAGCGGCATGCGCCCGCGGCCGGGCATCAGATCGGGACGCCGGCCGCCGCCGGCGTCCGACGGCAGCCACAGGCCGAGGCTGGCGGCGTGGCGGTCGGCCTGCAGTTCGGGCGCAGAGTCGCGGGCCAGGGCCAGCCAGTCGCCCGGGGCGAGCGTGAATTCGCCCTCGCGCACACGGATCCGGGTGCGGCCGCGCAACTGCAGCCAGATCGTGAACCCGCCCTGGGTGCGCAGGGTGTCGAGGCGCCCGAGCGCGAGCCAGCGCGGCGGGTCATCGCCACGGCTGCGTCCCGGGTCGGCTGCGGCCGCCGGGCCGATGCGGCCGGGAAGGCGCGGCGTCGTACCGGCAGGCATCGCACCGCCGGGGGCCGCAAACGGCGACCGCGGGCCGTGGCCGGGGACGGGAGGGGAAGGAAGACGTGAGGGGAGGCGTTCGACCTGCATGACCAACTCCTTGCCGGATGTGGTCACCGGTGTGACCCGATCGCGGCGGAGCGGCAGGAAATCCCCCGGAGATTTTGCCCAAATTGGCGCGAATCCTTTCCGAAATCGTTCCGAAACCTCGTGAATCAGCGACTTGCGGCCGGGCGCGGGTCGTTCGCGAGGGGCGAGGCGAGCAGCGCGGACAGCGGTGCCACGCCGATATCGGTCTGCATGCGTTCGACCACCGACAGATAGAGCACCGGCTCGGCGGCGGACTGGCTGACGCCCTGCAGCGCCCAGTCCTCCCGGCCGAGGCAACGACCGGCACCGGCAGGGGCTTTTCCGGCAAGGCCCGCGACATCGGGGCCGGCGACGGTCACCGGCCGCCAGTACCAGGAGCATTCGCCGGCGTCCATCACCCACACACCATCGCCAGCGACCACGAGACCGCGGTTGCGGCGCTGGTTCGCCGTGCGGTCGACGGTCCGCACATCGCGCAGGTCGAGGTCGGCGCTGCGGATCGCCGGGCTGGAAGCGCTGGCGAGCACGATCCTGCGCTGCCGCGGATCGACGACCGCGACCGCGACATCGGTCAGCCGCGCCAGCGGTCGCCACGGCTCCCGGCTGCGGTCGTAGAGGGTCACGCCGAGGCGGCCCGCGCCCTGGTCGGCGACCACCAGCAGACGATCGGGGTCGGGGTGGTATCCGGCGTGCACCGGATCCGCGTCGGGCACCGGCAACCGCCGGATCCGGCCGCGGCGCGGTTCGATCTCGTACACGCCCGGCCGCTGTCCCGGGCTGTGGCCGATCGCCAGCGCGCGTTGTCCATCCGCATGCCACAGCACCGGATGGCGCGGGAACGGCACGAATCCCTCCAGCGGACGCAGACTCTCCGGTTGCCCGGTGTCCTGCCACCACAGCCGGGTGTCGCCGGTGCGGTCGGACACGAACAGCACCTGACGGCCATCGGGCGACAGCGCCGGCAGCAGGTTCGAACCGCTGCTCTCCAGGATCACCCGCGAGTTCCGCAGCGCCGTCTCGCCCTCGTCCAGCGCGACCCGGCGCAGCACCGACTGCGAATCCTCGACTTCGAAGGCGAGCGCGTCGCCGCGGCCGGACACGCTCGGGAACATCACGCTGCCGACATCGCCGGGATGATCGCGGACCTGCCCGGTCTCCAGGTCCAGCACCGACAGCAGGATGCGGCTGTCGCGATAGCGACTGAAGACCAGATGTCGACTGTCGGGGGTCCAGGCCAGTCCGTAGATGTTGGTGCGCAGATGGGTCAGCCGCTGCGGCGTGCCACCCGCGACCGGGACCCGCCACAGATCGGCCAGCGAGACGTTGCGCTGGAACGCGATCCAGCGCCCGTCGGGCGAAACCGCCGGCGACATGTCCTCGTCCTGCGCGGCGCGCGCATACCCCAGGCGTTGCCAGCCGCCGCCGTCCAGCGGCAGGCGATGCAGCGCCTTTTCGACGTCGGTGCTGGACGAATAACCGGTGCGCAGCGCGCCGATCAGCGCATCGCCGCCGGGATACCAGGACACCGGATGCGGTTCGCCGCCGAGGCATTCGCCCAGTTCGCGCGGACTGCCGCCGGCGGCGGGCACGCTCATCACCAGACAACCGCCCTCGGACTTGCGCACGAACGCGATCTGGCGACCGTCCGGCGACCAGGCCGGCATCAGATCGTATTGCCCGGCGACGCCCTCGGTCAGCGGTCTGGCCGGCATCGCCGTCGAGGTCTGCACCATCAACGGCGCGCCTTTGCCGTCTTCGATCATGCGGGTGTAGACCACGAGTGCGCCGTCGGGCGAGAGACTGGGGCGCTCCTCGGACACCGGCAGCGTGGCGATGCGCTGATAGGCCATGTCGGCGGCCAACGGCGGCAGCGCGTCCGGCGATGCGGTGATCGCCGATGGCGCCGCTGCGCCGGATTCGTCGCCGATCCGCATCAGCACGGCGATCGCCGGGATCGCCAGCACGACGGCGATCGCCGCCGCGATCGCGATGCGTCTGCCGCGACGCTGCGGCGCAGCGATGCTCGCCGCGCCGGCCGGCGTCGCGGGCGCGGCACCCGAGGCGGCATGCGCCTCGGCGTTGTCGTCGGCCAGCCATTCGACCGGCGCGATCAACCGATAGCCCTGCTTGGCGATGGTTTCGATGTAGCGCGGATGCTCGCGTTCGTCGCCCAGCGCGCGCCGCAGTTGCGCGATCGCCTGGGTCAGCACGTCGTCGGTCGGCAGGGTGTCCGGCCAGACCCATTCCAGCAGCGCCTCGCGACTGACCACGCGACCGGCATTCGCGACCAGCACCAGCAGCACGCCGAGCGATTTGAGCGTGACCCGGAACGGCTCGCCGCCGGCTGCGGGCGCGATCTCGCGCAGCGGAATGTCGACGATGCGGTCGCCGATGCGCAGGCGCTCGGACGGGGGCGGTTCCAGAAGATTGCGGTGCGGCTTGAGCATGCGCTGGGGTCGTGTGCGTTCCCGTGGCCGGACCGGCGGGAGACAGCGCGCGGGGCGCGGCCGTTCGGCCTCCACTCTACCCGCTCGCGCCGTGCTCACGAACAGTGCAACAAGTCACCGCGACCACGACCGCAGGAAAGCGCGCCGAGGCCACGTCGTCGTCGATCTCCGCGCATCGCACGACAACGGGCCGCCAAGATCGGCAAAGTCGGGCCAGCGACCTGCCTGTTCAGGAATCCCGCTGCCGCAACGCCGACAAGCCGACCAGACGCGAGACCACGATCGCGATGTACATCACCCCGGCGAACATCTGCAGCATGGTCAGGGCTCGCGCCGGCAGGGTCGCCGGCACGATGTCGCTCAGGCCCACGCCGGAGAGCACGCTGAAGCTCATGAACAGCAGTTCCATCCAGGTGCGCTGCGGCACGTCGCTGCCGCTCATCGGGAAGCTGCCCGGATACCACACCTGACAGACCGAATAGGCGAACGCCCAGGCCCAGGCCAGCAGCGTGAACACCGCGCCGACCGCGAGCAGTTCGTCGAGCGTGACCTTGTGATCGTCGAACATGTAGGCGATCAACCCGATCGCCGCGTACAGATAGAGCACGCCTTCCAGCAGATGCGCGGCGGGCAGCACCCAGGGCGCATCGACGAAGTTGGCCGCGATCATCAGCGCCGCCGCCGGCAGCGCCATGCACCAGGCGATCCAGTTCACCGCCGGGCTGCGGTTGACCACCCACAGCACCAGCGCCAGCACGGTCAGTCCGAATCCGCCCAGCAGCGTGCGCCCGACCACCGAATCGTCCAGCACCGGATACAGCACCACGCCGAGCAGTTGCGCGATCAGCAGCAGCGCCGCCGGGTGCCGGCGCAGGGTGACCACCATGCGGATCATGCGTCGATTCATCGTACGTCGCTCCCGCGTTCGCCGCTCTTGTGTTCTCGCTCGACATCGAGCACCGCGCGCGACCACGCGGCGAGGAACGGCAGACCGATGCTGTCGTATTCGTAGCGGTCGTCGTTGTAGATCCCGTCGGCGTTGACGAGAATGCGCGCGGCGAGCAGGCATTCCGCGCCGGTGTCGCGATCCACCACCCAGGCGACCTCGCTGAGCGAGCCGTAGGCCATGCCGCTCTTGCCGAACACGCTCAGTCCCGGCGCGAACCGCTCGCGGCCGTCGCCGACAAAGAACCAGCGGGCGTGACCGTCGGGGTAGTCGGCTTCGGGATAGACCGGGTCCTCGCAGTCGCGCGGGCGCAGCGCCAGCGCGCGCAGCAGACGTGCGCGCAGCGCGCCATCGATCCGCCAGCGCTGCGCCGCCGGTACCGACTCGGGCGCGACGAAGGCCTGCAGCATACGCAGGCTGTCGGCCAGCGGCAGGAAGTTGGCGCGCGAGAAATCGTGCGGCCCCGGCACCAGCGTACCGTCGTCGTTCTGCCAACCCGCGCCGATGCGGGCCTCGCCGAACGGAAACCGCCGCGCCTGCGCCTGCGCCGACGCGAAGCGGGCGAGCACGCGGCCATCGGCAGCTTCGATCGCGCCGCCGCCGCTGCGCCGGTTCGCCTCGCGATCGGACGAGCCCAGGCGCGCGATCAGCCGCGCATGCGGGTAGCCCAGCTCGGCCAGACGCCGATGCACGCGATCGCCGCCCAGCAATTCGTACCAGCGATTGAAGGGCCGGTTGTCGCTGACCGCGAAGGTACGATCGATGCCGCGCGCGAAGACTTCCGCCAGCGGCTCGTCGCCCCAGTTGCCGGTGGCCGGTGCCGCGTCCAGGCGCAGCACGCTGTCCGGCCCGCCGCCGGCTGCCTGCACCGCTTCGGCCATCAGCAGCGCCATCGGCAGCTTGGCGACGCTGGCGGCCGGGGCCCAGATACGATCGCGTTCGGCCCCGAAATCGTGGGCCCGGAACCGACGCCGACCGTCGGGATCGCGCTCGATCCGTACCCAGCGCAGTCGCACCGCATGCACCGGATCGCGGGCGACCGCGACCCATTGCGGCGCCATCCGCGCGAAGACCGCGTCCCAGACGGTGTCCTGGCTGGTGTCAGGACTCTGCCCCGGGAGCGGGCGCACGGCGGCGCCCGCGCCGAACGCCAGCGCGAGGGCGCTCATGCCGATGAAATCGCGTCGATGCATGCGTCGATGATCTCCATCGATGATCCCCATCCTGGCTCCCGGTTGGTGCCGCCGCTGACGCCGGCGGCATCGCAATCGCATGCTGCATCGCAATACTTACGCATGCACATCGACGCCATGAATACGTATGCAGTCCGACATCGCGACCCGGCCGGCAGCGCGTCCGGGTGAATACGATTGTAGCGGGTCGCCCCCGGGGCAGGCGGCTCCTAAGCTTGCCCGCTTCGAGCCGCGGCGTCCTCGGGCGCCGCGCCCAGGGCCGCGCGCCCGACTGCGGAGACCATGCATGCATCAGATCGACACCGGGACGACGGACGGCCGGATTGGGAATGGCGCCACGGATCGGACCGGGGATCGCAACGAGGCTCTGGCCCTGCAGGATCCGCTCCTTGCCTTCCGCGCGGCGCTGACACGGCTTCGCGACGAGCATGCCGCCGCGCCGGGGGCCCGCGCCGCATTGCGCGCCGCCGCCGACGTGTGCCGCGACGCCCTCGCCGCACGCTGGGCCCGGACCCAGGCCGAGGACGCCCGCCGCGGCCCCGGCGAACGCCGCGTGCACTACCTGTCGATGGAATTCCTGATGGGGCGCGCCCTGCGCAACGCGCTGGCCGCGCTGCGCCTGGAACCCGAACTGCAGCGCGAACTGGAGTCCCGCGGCCTGCACCTCGGCGACGTGCTCGAATCCGAGCCCGACGCCGCGCTCGGCAACGGCGGCCTCGGCCGGCTCGCCGCCTGTTTCCTCGATTCCTTCGCCGAACTCGGCCTGCCCGCGTTCGGTTACGGCCTGCGCTATCGCTACGGCATGTTCGCCCAGGGCACCGAGGACGGCCGTCAGGTCGAACGCCCGGACGACTGGCTGCGCCACGGCGCGCTGTGGGACATCGAGCGTCACGACATCGAATACGTGGTCGGCTTCGGCGGCAGTGTCATCTCCGACGGCATCGGCGGCCGCCGCTGGCAGCCGGCCGAGCGGGTGATCGCGCGCGCCTTCGACTTCGTCGTACCCGCCCATCACGGCGAGCGCGTCTCGACCCTGCGCCAGTGGCAGGCCAGCGCCGAAACGCCGATCGATTTCGCCGCGTTCTGCCGCGGCGATCACGCCGGTGCCGCGCGCCACGTGATCGCCGCCGATGCGCTCAACTGGGTGCTCTACCCCGACGACAGCACCGATGCCGGCCGCGAACTGCGCCTGAAGCAGGAAGCGCTGCTGGTCAGCGCCTCGCTGCAGGACCTGATCGCGCGTCATCTCGCCGAAGGCCGTCCGCTGGAACAGCTCGGCCGCGGCAACGCGATCCATCTCAACGACACCCACCCCGCGCTGGCGCCGGCCGAACTGATGCGCCTGCTGGTGGACGAACACGGCATGGCCTGGGACGAGGCCTGGCGCATCACCCGCCAGGCGGTGTCCTACACCAACCACACGCTGATGCCCGAAGCGCTGGAAACCTGGCCGGTGCGGATGTTCGAGGCGCTGCTGCCGCGGCATCTGGAAATCATCTATCGCATCAACCACGAATTCCTCGGCGAAGTGCGCGCCCGCATCCCCGGCGACGAACGTCTGGTGCAGAGCGTGTCGCTGATCGACGAGACCCAGGGCCGCAAGGTGAAGATGGCCGCGCTGGCGGTGCTGGCCTCGCATCGGGTCAACGGTGTGGCCGAACTGCATTCGGATCTGATGGTGAAAACCATCTTCACCGACTTCGCGCGGCTGTTCCCGGAGCGGTTCCTCAACGTCACCAACGGCGTCACCCCGCGGCGCTGGCTGCAGCAGGCCAATCCGGGTCTGTCGACGCTGCTCGACGAGACCATCGGCGCCGGTTGGCGGCGCGACCTGGGCGAGCTGTCCGCACTGCGCGCGCACGCCGGCGACGCCGCGCTCGGCGCGCGCTTCGCCGCGGTCAAACGCGCCAACAAACAGCGCCTCGCCGCGTTGATCCGCAGCGAGACCGGAATCGACATCGATCCGGATTCGCTGTTCGACGTGCAGATCAAGCGCATCCACGAGTACAAGCGGCAATTGCTCAACCTGCTGCACGTGGTCGCGCGCTACCGCGCGATGCTGGCGAATCCGCAGGGGCCCGACCGCCGCGGCTGGGTGCCGCGCACCGTACTCCTCGCCGGCAAGGCCGCCTCGGCGTATCACACCGCCAAGCAGATCGTGCGTCTCGCCCACGACATCGGTCGCACCATCAACGGCGACCCGCGCCTCGACGGCAGACTCAAGCTGGTGTTCCTGCCGAACTACGGCGTGAGTCTGGCCGAGGCGATCATTCCCGCGGCCGATCTCTCCGAACAGATCTCCACCGCCGGCACCGAGGCCTCGGGCACCGGCAACATGAAGTTCGCGATGAACGGTGCCCTGACCATCGGCACCTGGGACGGCGCCAACATCGAGATGGCACAGGCGATCGGCGAATCCGATCTGTTCGTGTTCGGCCTGCGCACCGAAGGCGTCGCCCGCCTGCGCACGCTCGGCTACGACCCGCGTTGGGTCGCCAGCCAGAGCCCGGCGCTGCACGACGTGCTGCAGGCGATCGGCGACGGCACGTTCAGCCCGGGCGAACCACGGCGTTATCGCGCGCTGGTCGACGGCCTGCTCGGCGCCGATCCCTACCTGCTGCTGGCGGATTTCGCCGACTACGTCGCGACCCAGGGCCGTGTCGATGCCCTGTATCGCGACCGCGCGGCCTGGAACGCCTGCGCGCTGCGCAACATCGCCGGCATGGGGTTCTTCTCCACCGACCGCACCGTGCGCGAATACGCCGAACGGATCTGGCGCGACCCTGTCCAGATCGATCCTGTCAAGATCGATCCCGTGCAGGTCGCGTCCGCGCAGGCCGGACGGGCGCGCGACTGAGCATGCTCGCCCGGGGGGACATCGACGCACTGCTCGACGGACGCCACGGCGATCCCTTCGCCGTGCTCGGCCTGCAGGCCGACGCCACCGGCAAGCTGTGGGTGCGCGCGCTGCTGCCCGGCGCGGAGACCGTGGAAGTGCTCGACGCCGCCAGCGGCCGGGTGCTGACCGATCTGCCCGAACTGCGCGACGGCCTGTACGAAGCGCGCGTACCGCTGCGTCGCAAGCGTTTCGACTATCGCTTCAAGGTGCGCTGGCGCGACGGCGGCGGCGGGCGCCCGGCCGACGGCCTCTACGCCGATGCCTTCGCCTACGGCCCGCAGTTGTCGGAAGACGATCTGATCGCCTTCCGCGACGGCCGCGAACTGCGTCCGCAGCGCTTCCTCGGCGCGCATCCCTGCGCGATCGGCGACGTCGCCGGCGTGCGCTTCGCGGTGTGGGCGCCGAACGCGCGCCGGGTCAGCGTGGTCGGCGATTTCAACGCCTGGGACGGCCGCCGTCATCCGATGCGCCTGCGTCACACCGCGGGCGTGTGGGAAATCTTCGTGCCGCATGTCGTGCCGGGCGATCTGTACAAGTTCGAAGTGGTCGGCGCCGACGGCGCGCTGCAGGTCAAGGCCGATCCGTACGCGCGCGCCGCGGAACTGCGTCCGAGCACCGCCAGCCGGGTCGCGCCGCACATCGCGCCGCGGCCGCTGCCGCCGGAACGCGCCGCGGCCAACGATCGCCACGCGCCGATCAGCATCTACGAGGTGCATCCGGGCTCGTGGCGACGCGATCCGCACGGCGCGTTTCTCGACTGGGACGCGCTCGCCGCGCAGTTGCCCGATTACGCCGCGGACCTCGGTTTCACCCACATCGAACTGCTGCCGGTCTCCGAACACCCGTTCGACGGCTCATGGGGCTATCAGACCCTCGGCATGTTCGCGCCGAGCGCGCGCTTCGGCGCGCCTCAAGGGTTCGCGCGTTTCGTCGATGCCTGCCACGCGCGGGGACTCGGCGTGATCGTGGACTGGGTGCCGGCGCATTTCCCGAAGGACGGCTTCGGTCTCGCCCGCTTCGACGGCACCGCGCTGTACGAATACGCCGACCCGAAGGAAGGCGAACATCGCGACTGGGGCACGCTGATCTACAACTTCGGCCGCACCGAAGTGCGCGCCTTCCTCGCCGGCAGCGCCCTGCACTGGCTGGAGCAGTACGGCGTCGACGGCCTGCGCGTGGATGCGGTCGCCTCGATGCTGTATCGCGACTATTCGCGCAACGCGGGCGAATGGGTGCCCAATGCCTTCGGCGGGCGCGAGAATCTGGAAGCGATTTCGCTGCTGCAGACGATCAACGCGCGGATCGGCGGCGACGTGCCCGGCGCGATGACGCTGGCCGAGGAATCCACCAGTTTCCCCGGCGTCTCCGCGCCGACCCACGTCGGCGGGCTCGGGTTCCACTACAAATGGAACATGGGCTGGATGAACGACACCCTGCGTTACATGCACGAGGACCCCGTGCATCGGCGCTGGCATCACGACCTGATGACCTTCGGCCTGGTCTACGCCTTCAGCGAGAACTTCGTGCTGCCGCTGTCGCACGACGAAGTGGTGCACGGCAAGGGTTCGCTGCTGCAGAAGATGCCCGGCGACGACTGGCAGAAGTTCGCCAACCTCCGCGCGTATCTGGGTTTCATGTGGGGCCATCCGGGCAAGAAGCTGCTGTTCATGGGCCAGGAATTCGCCCAGCCCTGGGAGTGGAAACACGACGAGGCCCTGCCCTGGCATCTGCTGCAGCACGCGCCGCACGCCGGCATGCGCGATCTGGTGCGCGATCTCAACGCGCTGTATCGCGCCACGTCCGCGCTGCATCGGCTCGATTGCGATCACGCAGGGTTCCAGTGGCTGGTCGGCGACGATCGCGACCAGTCGGTGCTCGCCTGGATCCGCCGCGACGGTCACGGCGGCACCGCGCTGGTGCTGTGCAATTTCACCCCGGTGCCGCGCCATGGCTACCGCATCGGCCTGCCCGACGACGCCTCACCGCGCTGGCGCGAAGCGCTCAACACCGACTCGCGTCACTACGGCGGCAGCGATCTGGGCAACGGCGCCTCGCCCCTGCATGCCGAGACGATCTCCACGGGCGGCCATGCACGCTCGCTGGCGATCACCCTGCCGCCGTTGGCGACCGTCGTGCTGGTGCCGGCATGAATCGCCCTCGAATCGACAGATCATGTCGTGGGAGCGACGCAAGTCGCGACTGCAGCGTCGGATGTGTCGAATCGCGAGTCGGTCGCGACTTGCGTCGCTCCCACAAGTTCCCCTGCCACAAGCGTCGCTTCCACCCACTTCGCGGTGGCATGCGATGAGTGAGCCTGCGCCCATCTCGCTGCTGCCCGGACGCGCCGCGCCGCTCGGCGCGCACGCACAGGACGGCGGCGTGCATTTCGCGGTGTTCTCGCAGCGCGCCCGCGCGATCGAACTGTGCCTTTTCGACGACAGCGGCACACGCGAACTACAGCGTCTGCCGATGCATCCGGCCGAGGACGGCGTGTTCGCCGGCGTGCTGCCCGGCGCCGGCCCCGGCCTGGTCTACGGTTATCGCGCCCACGGTCGCTACGAACCGGCCTCCGGCTACCGCTTCAATCCGCACAAGTTGCTGCTCGATCCCTATGCGCGCGAAATCGTCGGCCGCTACGTCTGGCGTGCCGAACATTTCGGTCACGTGCACGGTCATCCCGAAGGCGCGCGCGTGCCCGATACCCGCGACAACGCGCCCTGGGCCCTGAAGGCCCGCGTCGCCGCGCCCGATGCCCCGGCCGCGCGCAATCCGCGACAGCCGCGCAGGCCGCTGTCGGAACTGGTGCTGTACGAACTGCACGTCAAGGGCTTCACGATGACCCTGCCGGGCATCCCCGACGCCCTGCGCGGCACCTACGCCGCGCTCGCGCATCCGGCGGCGATCGCGCATCTGCAGCGCCTCGGCGTGACCACCCTGTCGCTGCTGCCGGTGCACACCGCGCTGGACGAACCCGCGCTGCACGAACGCGGGCTCGCCAATTACTGGGGCTACAACACGATCGGCTTCTTCTGCCCCGATCCGCGCTTCGCATCGGATCGTCGCCCGGGCGGTGCGATCGCCGAGTTCAAGGCGATGGTCGCGACCCTGCAGGCGGCGGGCTTCGAGGTCGTGCTCGACGTGGTCTACAACCACACCGCCGAAGGCGACGAACACGGGCCGACGCTGTCGTTCCGCGGTCTCGACAACGCCAGTTGGTACCGGCTCAAGCCCGACGACCGCAGCCGCTACGACAACGCCAGCGGCTGCGGCAACACCCTGCGCCTGATCCATCCGCGGGTGACGCAATTCGTGCTCGATTCGCTGCGCTACTGGGTCGAAACGATGGGCGTGGACGGTTTCCGCTTCGATCTCGCGCCGGCGCTCGGCCGCACCCGCCACGGCTTCGACCCGACCGCGCCGTTCTGGATCGCGCTGCGCCAGGACTCGGTGCTGTCGCAGGTGCATCTGATCGCCGAACCTTGGGACTGCGGCCACGACGGTTATCAACTCGGCCGTCTGCCC
Source organism: Lysobacteraceae bacterium (assembly GCA_044345955.1). Classification (GTDB taxonomy): domain Bacteria; phylum Pseudomonadota; class Gammaproteobacteria; order Xanthomonadales; family Xanthomonadaceae; genus Lysobacter_I. Next base: position 4,184 of record JBIJAD010000016.1, on the reverse strand, counting down.
GGTCGTTTCCTGGAATGGAACGACCGCTTCCGCGATGCCGTGCGCGGCTACTGGCTGGGCGCCGATGCCGGTGCGCACGTCGGCCGCAGCGAATTCGCGCGCCGTTTCACCGCCTCCAGCGACCTGTTCCATCACGGCAATCGCCTCCCCGGCGCCAGCGTCAACTTCGTCGCCGCGCACGACGGCCGCACCCTCGCCGACGTGGTCAGTTATCGCGAGAAGCACAACCTCGCCAACGGCGAGCACAATCGCGACGGTCATTCGCACGAGGTCTGCGCGAACTTCGGCATCGAAGGCCCCAGCGATCACCCGCAGCTCGAAGACACCCGCCGCCGCGTGCGCCGCGCCCTGCTCGCCACTGCCCTGCTCGCGCAGGGCACGCCGATGCTCTGCGCCGGCGACGAATGCGGCAACAGCCAGCGCGGCAACAACAACGCCTATTGCCAGGACAACCCGACCGGCTGGATCGACTGGTCCGCGCTCGGCCACGACGACGACGTCGATTTCGTCGCTGCACTGATCGCCCTGCGCCGCGACGACCCGCTGCTGCGCCACCCGCGCTGGTTCCCGACGCAGCCGCAGGCGCACGAACCCGCCGTGCACTGGCTGCGCCCCGACGGCGCGCCGATGCAGGTCGACGACTGGCACGACGCCCACGCCCACGCTTTCGCCTGCCAGCTCGCCGCCACCGCCGACGCCGCGCCGCGCTGGTGCCTCGTGTTCAATCCCGGCGCCCAGCCCGCGCGCTTCCGTCTGCCGCACGGCCCGTGGCGGCTCGCGGCCGACAGCAGCGGCACGCTCGCGGCAGGACAGACGACACAGGCCGACGACGGCGCCTTCGATGTACCCTCGCGCGCGCTGCTGCTGCTGCGCCGCGACCCGGCGCCGGGCGATACGCATTCCCAGGAGACTTCCCGATGATCGACCTCGAACAACGCGCGGCCGGCGTGCTGCTGCATGTGACCTCGCTGCCCGGCCCGCACGGCATCGGCGATTTCGGGCCCGATGCCTATCGTTTCGTCGATTGGCTGCAGTCCGCCGGACAACGCATCTGGCAATGGTTGCCGACCACGCCGATCGGCCCGGGCAACTCGCCCTACCAGAGCGTCTCCGCCTTCGCCGGCAGCCCGTTGATGGTCGCGCTGGAACCGCTGATCGCCGCCGGCTGGCTGCCTGCGCCGACCCTGCCCGAGACCGGCTTCGATCCGCATCGCGTCGATTTCGGCACGCTCGTCCCCTGGCGCAACGCGCAACTGCGCGCCGCGCACGCCGGCTTCCGCGCCAAGCGCGACGCCGCCGGACATACCGCCACAGAGCATGCCGCGTTCGCGAAGTGGTGCGAGAGCCAGTCCGACTGGCTCGACGATTACACCCTGTTCATGGCTCTCGAAACCGCGAACGACGGCCGCCCGTGGTGGCTGTGGCCCGCACCGCTGTGCACGCGCGACGCGCAGGCGCTCGCCGCTGCGCGCCGCATGCATGCCGACGAGATCGACTTCTGGGCCTTCGTGCAGTGGTGCTTCGACACCCAGGCCCACGCGCTCAAGACCTACGCGAACGAACGCGGCATCGCGATCATGGGCGACCTGCCGATCTTCATCGCCCACCACAGCGCCGACTGCTGGTCGCGCCCGGATCTGTACTTCCTCGACGACGCGCATCAGCCCACCGTCGTCGCCGGCTGCCCGCCGGATGCGATGGCCCCCACCGGCCAGCGCTGGGGCAATCCGATCTACCGCTGGGACCGCATGGCGAAGGAAGACTTCGCCTGGTGGACCGCCCGCCTGCGTCGCGCCCTCGATCAGGCCGACGTGTTCCGCATCGACCACTTCCGCGGCTTCGCCGGCTACTACGAAATTCCCGCCACCTGCCCCACCGCCGAAGAAGGCGAATGGGTGCCCGGCCCCGGCAAGGCCCTGTTCGACGCGATCGAACGCGTCCTCGGCCCGCTGCCGATCGTCGCCGAAGACCTCGGCTTCATCACCGACGACGTCCACGCCCTGCGCGACGCCTGCCGCTTCCCCGGCATGAAGATCCTGCAGTTCGGCTTCGGCACCGACGCCACCGACGAATACCTCCCGCACAACTGGGGCCGCCCCTTCGTCGCCTACACCGGCACCCACGACAACCACACCGTCCGCGGCTGGTGGGACACCGCCTCCCCCCGCGAACGCGCCTACGCCGGCAGCTACCTCCCCGCCGGCGACGCCGACATCCACTGGGCGATGATCCGCGCCTGCTGCAACTCCGTCGCCAACATCGCCGTCTGCCAACTCCAGGACGTCCTCGGCCTCGGCGGCGAGCATCGGATGAATGTCCCCGGCACCGTCGGGGATCACAACTGGACGTGGCGGTTCACGTGGGACATGGTCGATGGGGAATCGACGCGGGTGCTGGGGTTGATTACTGGCGCAAGTGGGCGCGCCGACTTCGCGCTCGCACGACTGTCATAGGATGCGCCTTGGCGTGCCGGGTTTTCGATAGATGGAAACAATCGGCCTGAAAATGCGGAAAACGCCGGGAAAACCGGCGTTTTTTTGCAGCAACAGCATCTGCTGCGATGCTCTAGCTTCTTGGCCAAAAAAAGTCGACCGCACCCGTTGACACCCCGAAAACGCAATGGCAGATTCGGCATGCAGCCACGTTTCGCAAGTCATACGCTATCGCGCAGGGACAGGACGACAGGGGGAAACGGCGATGGGCATTTTTGAACGCTCGGGGTGAGCGGACTTACTCCAATTTCAGATCGAGTGCGAGGCCAGTTATGCGCGTGAATGCGCTACGGGCCACATTGGCTTGTGGGCATCTGGTAACGATGACTCTGATGTCGAGCATTCGAGAGAAAGCTATCGGCCAAGCCACATAAGAATTACAACGAGAAGTTCACCTTGATCCCTGACTCTTGCGTAATTAAAGAGCGAATTCGAAAAAAATTCACCTTCATAAGGACCTTCACTCCCGCGATCGTCTTCAGTGAAAAGAACCTAATCAATCATTTCAAGTGCCCACAATAGAAGGGTTAGATAAATGTCAAACAATGACAGCACAAATGCTATTCCTTTCATGAACATAGTGCTGACTGTACTCGCCTTAATTTGTTATTCAATTATCTGGTATTACACAAAATTAGGCGTTGAGAAAGATTTCGGGAGCTTTTTTTCAATTGCATTCGCAACCGCCATAGTTGGATTTCTTTTAGTAACACTTAAGTCATATATAGAAAAAAGGGCAAATAAGTTCTTGGTGATGTATGTAGTTACTGCATTGATTGCATCATTTATCGCTTTTAATTTCTGGTACCCGCGTCAACGCGCCGTAGAACTCGTAGCAGACGAACTTACCGCACATAACTCAAATTTCGACAGCCTGAGGAGCGCAGTTTTACAACAGTTTTCAGATCCTGGCGCCATTCAACTTCAGGAGAAGGTAAGAGGGCTCTCCAAACAGCTACAGGATGAAATTCGTGATTACGGATTCGGAAGAAGAGCCAATGAAATCCTCTCTGCTATTGAGGAATTACTACAACAAAAAATACGCAGAAGCACCCCGGGAAAAGATAAGGAAGAATGGGACGAGATAGCTTCAAATTATGCGATATATGTTGAAGACGCATTGAAACTTGCAATCAACAGCCGCTCAAATACTACGAGCGAAAAAATTAAATTGACAAATGATATTACAAGCCAGAATAATTTTTATTCGCAAAAAATAGAATCTTCTCTCAAAGATAGAAAAAGTCTTCACCTATTACCGAACTATGTTGTCGACCTCGTCGACGATTACAGAAAATACTGTAAGGAAGCGAAGAGAATCGCAGCGCTTGAAATACCAAAAAAATCATTCGCTGAATGCAGTGATGACTACGCATCACCGAATGCGAATATGGGAAAATTTTCACACACGTACCCATCAGCTTGGAACAGCATTAGCAATATGGACACAATATTCGCTGCCGGCATGTCCATTCTTTTCGAATTCATTTTCCCTTTATTTCTACTTTTTCTCACTTCCTCTTCAGCGATATCGACTGGCGGCTACGGACCATTTCGGCCAAAAAACCCTAAAGAGCAAGCTCCACGCATTTTCAACTAATTTGATATCAAACAACCTTAGAATTTTTGACAGGCAGATAATTCGATGGCTCCGACATATACAGACGAAGACGATTCGCACACAGATCCTTC
>JBIJAD010000455.1:0-2864 GCA_044345955.1 Lysobacteraceae bacterium | reverse complement strand
AGCCGATCTGAAAGCCCTGACGGGACTGTCGGGCCATCTGTCGAAACAGCACTGCCGTGCGTTCTGGACCCGTGTCGATCCGGCGCGCATCGATGCGACGCTGCTCGCCGAGTGGCGCGCACTGGATGCGCCGCGGCCGATTTGCGACGGGCGTTTCCTCAGTCGCCCCGGTGTCTTCGCCTGGGATCGCATCGACGCCGCGTCGGCGCTGCTCGCCGCGCATCTGCCCGCGGATCTGCGCGGCCGCGCGGCGGATCTCGGCTGCGGCTACGGTTATCTCGCGGCCGAACTGCTGCAGCGCTGCCCGGGCATCGTCGCGCTCGATCTGTACGAGGCCGAGGCGCGCGCGCTGGCGCTGGCGCGGCGCAATCTCGACGCGCATGCCGGTCGTGTCGCGCTCGGATTCCACTGGCAGGATGTCACCGCCGGTCTGTCGCAGCGTTACGAGGTCATCGTCACCAATCCGCCGTTCCACGCCCAGGGCCGGGCCGATCGGCCGGACATCGGTCGCGCCTTCATCGCCGCGGCTGCCGATGCGCTGGTGCCGGGAAGCCGCTTGTGGCTGGTCGCCAATCGCCACCTGCCCTACGAGGAGGCGCTCGGGGCGCGTTTCGGTTCGGTGCGCACGGTCGTGCAGGCCGCGGGTTTCAAGGTCGTCGAGGCGGTGAAGTCGAGGTCATGAACGCATGGTCGTGAACGCATGAAACTGCTCCGATTGATCGCCAACCTCGGCTACGGCAGCCGCAAGCAGGTGACGGCGCTGTTCCGCGAAGGCCGCATCACCGATGCCGACGGCGAGGTGCTGTACGCCGACGACGAACTCGACGTGCATGCGGGCCACGCGGATGTGCGCATCGACGGCGAGCCGCTGGACCCGCCACCGGGATTGCTGCTGATGCTGCACAAGCCGGCCGGTTTCACCTGCTCGACCAAGGACCAGGGGCGGTTGATCTATGACCTGCTGCCGCCGCGCTTCCGGCTGCGCGATCCGCTGCTGTCCACGGTCGGCCGGCTGGACCGCGACACCAGCGGCCTGCTGCTGATGACCGACGACGGCGCGCTGTTGCACCGGATCATCTCGCCGAAATCGGAGTTGCCGAAAGTCTACGAGGCGACCCTCGCGCGCCCCCTGCGTGGCGACGAGGCGGCGATGTTCGCCAGCGGCACGCTGCTGCTGGAGTCGGAAACGAAACCGCTGTTGCCCGCGGCGTTGGATGTGCTCGACGCGCAGCGCGCGCGGCTCACTCTGCACGAAGGCCGCTACCATCAGGTGCGCAGGATGTTCGCTGCGGTCGGCAACCACGTCGAGACCTTGCATCGCGTGTCGGTGGGCGGGCTCGCGCTGGGCGATCTGCCGGAAGGGCAGTGGCGCGTCCTCGACGATGCGGATCGTGCGGTGTTGTTCCAACAGGCATAGTGTGCGCCTCGGCGCACCGGAATCCCGTCGCGTCGTCCATGCGGTGCGCCGAGGCGCACCCTATGAGGATGTCGAAGTGTCGTCGAGCAACCGTCGCAGCCCGTCGAGGCCGAGTGCTTCCATCGTCCGCAGATTGCGTTCGACGATGACGTCGGCGTCCGGATAGGCCGCCACCGCGCGGTCCAGGCTGTCCTCGCGCAGCAGATGCAGGGTGGGGTAGGGCGCGCGGTTGGTGCCGTTGCCGGGATCGTCCGGGTCGGTGTCGGCGAACCGGTAATCAGGATGGAAGCTGGCGACCTGCAGCACACCGTCGAGGCCCAGCGCTTCGATCAGCGCATCGACCCGGTCGAGGAAGTCGTTGTAGTCGAGAAAATCGTTCAGCACCCGCGGATGCACCAGCAGGGTGGTGTCGATTTCTTCCGCCGGCGTGTCGCGCAGACGCAGCAGTTCCTCGCCGAGTTCTTCCAGCAGATCGTCTTCCAGCTCGGCGTCGCTGAACGCGAAGCGCACCTGCTGTTTGACGTACACCGCCTTGGCGAACGGGCACAGGTTCAGGCCGATCACAGCACGTTCCAGCCAGCGGCGGGTGGCGGCGAGTTCGGGCGCTTCTTCGCCCGTGTCCGCGGCGGTCGTCGTCATGTCGGCCATCGACGCGTCAGTCGCGGAAATTGTCGAACTGCAGCGGTCGTTCGAAAGTCTGGGCGCGGAGCAGGGCGATCGCCGCCTGCAGGTCGTCGCGCTTCTTCCCGGTGACGCGCAGCTTGTCGCCGTTGATCTGCGCTTCGACCTTGAGCTTGGCGTCCTTGATCGCGGTCTGGATCTTCTTGGCCAACTCGCGTTCGATGCCCTGCTTGACGGTGATCTTCTGGCGCGCGCCGGCGAGGTTGGTCTCGATGTCGCCGAAGTCCAGGCAGCGGGCGTCGATGCTGCGCGCGATCAGCCGCGCGCGCAGGATCTCGGTCATCTGCTGCAACTGGAATTCGCTGGGCGCCGACTGGGTGATGAGCTTGTCGTCGAGGACGAACTTGGCCTCGACGTTCTTGAAGTCGAAGCGGTTGGACAATTCGCGATTGGCCTGATCGACCGCATTGGTCAGTTCGTGGACGTCGACTTCGGAGACGATATCGAAGGAAGGCATGGCGGCTGCGCATGTCGCGGGGTGCCCAGAATACCCCATCGTGGGCGGGCCTCGGCCTGACATACCCCCACATTTTTCTGCAATAGGTCAACGGGTTAGGCTGATTCGCCAATCTTCTGTCATCCCGAGCCATCGGCGAGGGACCTGCTGTTGATCGATTTAACGGCAGCGATCGTTGAGGCTTACCCTTCGGCCCTTGGTTTCGCTCGCTGCCGCGAGCGAGTTACTTTTCTTTTCTTGTGAAAAGAAAAGGTAACCAAAAGAAAGCACACCCCGTCGGTTGCGCCCGGCGCTGCGCGCCGGGTCCGC
>JBIJAD010000454.1:0-2871 GCA_044345955.1 Lysobacteraceae bacterium | reverse complement strand
ACCTGCAGTACACCGCGCTGCCGGACTGGGCGCAGAGCCTGGGCATGGTGTTCTCGCTGGTGCTGCTGGCGCCGAGCTGGGGCGGCATGATCAACGGCATGATGACCCTCTCCGGCGCGTGGCACAAACTGCGCACCGACCCGATCCTGAAGTTCCTGATCGTCTCGCTGAGCTTCTACGGCATGTCGACCTTCGAAGGCCCGATGATGTCGATCAAGACGGTCAACTCGCTGTCGCACTACACCGACTGGACCATCGGCCACGTGCACTCCGGCGCGTTGGGCTGGGTGGCGATGATCTCGATCGGCGCGATCTACGCCCTGCTGCCGCGGCTGCTGGGGCTGAAGGAAATGTGGTCGATCAAGCTGATCGACGCGCACTTCTGGACCCACACCATCGGCGTCGTCTTCTACATCGCCTCGATGTGGATCGCCGGCGTGATGCAGGGCCTGATGTGGCGTGCGACCAACAGCGACGGGACGCTGACCTACAGCTTCGTCGAGTCCCTGGCCGCCACCTATCCCTACTACCTCGGCCGCTTCGCCGGCGGTGCGCTGGTGGTGATCGGCATGCTGATCATGGCGGTGAACGTGGTCCGCACCTGGCAGGCCGCCAAGGGTCCGGCGACGTATCCGGTGATCGCTCCCGACGCCGCCGAAGCGCGCGCGTGACCGCCCGCCGCCGAATCAAGAACACGAGGCAGAATCCATGAGCCACGCTCACGAGAAAGTCGAAAAGAACATCACCCTGATGGCGATCCTGATCGCGGTCGCGGTGTCGTTCGGCGGCATCGCCGAGATCGTTCCGCTGATGTTCCAGGCGGAAGCGATCAAGCCGCTGCCCGGGGTCAAGCCCTATCCCGCGCTGGAACTGGCCGGACGCGAGGTCTACATCCGCGAAGGCTGCTACAACTGCCATTCGCAGATGGTGCGCACCCTGCGCTTCGAGACCGAACGCTACGGCCACTACTCGCTGGCCGGCGAATCGGTCTACGACCGCCCGTTCCAGTGGGGCAGCAAGCGCACCGGTCCGGACCTGGCCCGCGTCGGCGGTCGCTATTCCGACGACTGGCACCGCGTCCATCTGATCAAGCCGCGCGATCTGGTGCCGGAGTCGAACATGCCCGGGTTCCCGTGGCTGGCCGATGCGACGGTCGACGGCTCGCTGGTGAAGAAGAAGATGGAAGCGCTGCGCGCGCTCGGCGATCCCTATACCCAGGCCGACCTCGACGGCGCCGCCGCCGCGGTGGAAGGCAAGACCGAACTCGACGCCGTGGTCGCCTATCTGCAGGGGCTCGGCAAGCACGCACCGAGGGGAGGCTGAACCATGTTGTCCGGTATCGTGACCGCGATTCTGCTGGTGTTGTTCCTGATCGGCAGCGTCTGGGCCTTCAGCCCGCGGCGCAAGCGCGATTTCGAGGCTGCCGCGCAGCTTCCCCTGGACGATGAGCCGCTCTCCGTCGCGGCGCAGAGTCGACAGAATCAAGAGGAGAACATCCGATGACTGCGGGTGACATGAGTGCAGGCGGCATGAGCGCGGGCTGGTCCTGGTTCGTCATCGCGCTGGTGGTGCTGAACGTGGTCGGGTGCGTGTGGCTGATCTGGTGGACGGCGAAGCGTCGGCCCGGCGATCCCGGCCCGACCGACACCAGCCACATCTGGGACGAGAACATCACCGAGTACAACAAGCCGCTGCCGAAGTGGTGGAACAATCTCTTCTACATCACGATCGTCTTCACCATCGGCTATCTGGCGTGGTTCCCCGGCCTCGGCGCCTTCGCCGGCTACGGCGGCTGGAGCTCGGCGAAACAGCACGACGCCGACAAGGCCGAGCAGGACAAGAAGCTCGCCGCGACCTTCGCGCCGTTCGAGGGCAAAGCGATCGATGTCATCGCGAAGAACCCCGACGCGGTGCGTCTGGGCAAGGCGATCTTCTCCAACACCTGCGCCACCTGCCACGGTTCCTCGGCCCAGGGCGCGACCGGTTATCCGAACCTGACCGACGCGATCTGGCACTGGGGCGGCACGCCGGATCAGGTGCTGGAGTCGGTGCTCAACGGCCGTCAGGCGGCGATGCCGGGCTGGGAAAGCGCGCTCGGCGGCCCGCAGGGCGTGACCGCGGTCGCGGTGTACGTGCAGTCGCTGCGCGGCGAGAAGGTCGACAGCGCGCTGGCCAACATCGGCAAGAACAAGTACGACACCATCTGCGTCAGTTGCCACGGCGTCGACGGCAAGGGCATGCAGGCGCTGGGCGCGCCGGATCTGACCGACGACTACTGGCTCTACGGCGGCAGTCTCGCGGCGATCGAACAAAGCATCGCCAAGGGCCGCAACGGACAGATGCCGGCGCACGCGCCGATCGTCGGCGAGACCCGCGCCCGCCTCGCTGCGGCGTATGTCTGGTCGCTGTCGAACGCAAACAAGAGCGCAGGCTCGCAATAAGCCGCATCCGCCGCGCGCACGGAGGAGGTCCGCGATGACCCACGAAACCGCACCCGCTCCGTTCGATCATCCGCCCCGGCCGCTGGCGCAGCGGCTCGGGGCGATTCTCTGGCCGAGCTTCTTCGCCGCCGGCGTCTCGACCATGGTCTGTTTCGCGCTGATCGACCCCCTGACCCTCCGTGACATCACCTTCCCGGGCCTGGAGATCAGCCGCGAGACCGGCTACGCGATCGGTTTCTTCGCCTTCTGGACGGCGACCGCGGCTTCCAGCCTGTTCACCTGGATCCTGCTGCGCCCCGCCAGCCGCTTCAATCGGGCGCTGAAGGGCGATTGAGCGTGCTGGTTCGAGCTCGCTTGTGCAATTTTTCTTGATGCAGTGACCTGGCAGTTCCCGAAGACCTCGCCATCCGGTTTAGGTCTTGATCTGCCG
>JBIJAD010000002.1:0-35497 GCA_044345955.1 Lysobacteraceae bacterium | reverse complement strand
ACGTGATCACCTACGACCACATGCTCGGCATGAAGGATCAGGCGATCGTCTGCAACATCGGCCACTTCGACAACGAGATCCAGGTCGACCGCCTGAACACCTCCGGCGCGGAGAAGATCAACATCAAGCCGCAGGTCGACAAGTACAAGCTGCCGAATGGTCGCGAAATGTTCCTGTTGGCCGAAGGCCGCCTGGTCAACCTCGGCTGCGCCACCGGCCACCCGAGCTTCGTGATGTCCAACTCGTTCTCGAACCAGACCCTGGCGCAGATCGACCTGTGGGCGAACAAGGACTTCTACGAGCCGAAGGTCTACATCCTGCCGAAGAAGCTCGACGAGGAAGTCGCGCGCCTGCACCTGGAGAAGATCGGCGTGAAGCTGACCACGCTCACCCGCGAGCAGGCCGAATACCTCGGCGTCCCGGTCAGCGGCCCGTTCAAGCCGGAGCATTACCGCTACTGATCGCGACGTTTCATTCGCGATGCTTCACCACGACGGGCGCTTCGGCGCCCGTCGTCGTTTGCGGACATGCCGTCGTCTCGATCGCTCAATTCTTGATTTTGGCTGCATGCAGACGATGCTCCTCTGCGCCGCCCTTTCCGACGAACGAGGCCACCTGCTTGCTCTTGGGCATGAACTTGTCCATGAATCCTGCCTTGCCGGTGCGGATATCCTCCAACGCGGCGAACGTCAGGCCCTTGGCGGGGTCATCGATCCCCGCCGCGAGTTCCCGCCCGCGCTCGCTCAGCATCAGGGTGGAGAACTTGTTGATCCACTTCAGTCCCTTCTTGGTCGCACCAGCCTGCTCGAACAGCTTGTTCGCATTCTCGACATGACCGGCCAGCAGCCACTGCATTCCGCCGGCCACCATGGACTCGCGCTCCCCGGACTTCATCTTGCCGGTGAAGTAGTGTCCGCTGTCGGCGGCAAGGCGCTTCTTCAGCTTCGGCGTCAGATCTTCGTAGGCATACACTCTCGCGCCTCGGCTCGGCGAATTCCAGATGCCCGCGATATCGTTCGCCACATGCAGCGAGAAGTACCCGGTCTGCCCTTGCTGGAACTCGATCTGGCGGTTGTGCACCCCGGCCAGTTTGCGCTTTTCGACGACGTCCTGGCCATGCGCGTCTGCAGAAGCGCGGAGAATGCTCGACAACTCTTTCGACATCGTGCCGTTCCATGCGAGGGACTTGAACCCCCGCACCGATTCCGCAGCGTAGCCGCCCGGGATGCCGACGCCTCCGGTCCGATCGCCGCGCTCCATCTCCTCCAGGTTGGCCATGTCCTGGAGCATCTGCTGCTGCGTGATCTTCACCTTGCTGCGCAGCGCATAGCGCTGGGTCACGGCCGTCGACATCTGCTGCAGCGAGGACAACTGGGGCGAGGACTCCATCGATGCGTCGGCATCGGTTTCCATCTTCGGTGGCGCGAAAGGCGAGCTCATCGCGACAGCTCCTGTACGCGGGGACCCTGTCGGTAACGCAAACCGCATGCCAGCATCTGCCCGGCCCATGCCGCCTTGCCGATCAAGGCGTTACGCCCGCATTGCGGACCCAGCGCCCGATCATCCGGCCACCTGGGCAAAAAAACACCCAGCCCGCGACTCCCGGCCCAGTCGCCGATGCCTGTCCTGAATCGCACGCCCGGGACGTTCCCGGACTTATCCGGAAAGCGTGCGCCGCAGGCAGCGCGATCCGGCCCCGTCCTCGGGGGTACCGGGACGACGTACTGGAGCGTCATCATGCTCAAACACGCATCATGGGCCCACGGCAACGCCGTGGTGACGGAACTGCCGAGCGGCCTGCTGGTGCGCCACTGGGGCGGCGGCACCGAACTGCAGTTCACCTTCGCCGCGAACCAGAACCCGCCCGCGGCCTGGTGCCACATCCCGATCCCGACGCCGGTGATCGTGAACGACGTGCGCCTGAAAGTCCGCACCCTGTTCCTGCTGTTCAGGACCGGCCAGCACGCCGCGATCGACAGCGTACACATCTTCGACGGCCCGAACCGGATCCACACGGAAGACTTCGTCAACGGCAGCGGCAGCCTGGCCGGTCGACGCACCGGCAACCACGCGAACGGCATCAGCGCCGCCAACACCATCCAACTGCGCGCCGATCATGAAGTGCGGTGGGGCATGTCGATCGCCTTCAAACTGACCCCGGTCGCGCTGACCCTGTCCTCGCCACCGGTCGATCCCGAAGGCACCGTCCTGATCACCGCCGCGGGCGCGGATTTCTTCTGAGCGACGACGGCGGATCGGTCGCGTATCGATGGTATGCGGCGGGCGCTTCGGCGCCCGTCGTTTTTGCAGGACGGAACCCGCGAAGCGGTTTCCGTCATCCTCCAACAGGAAACATTTGATGGCGGAATCGCCTTCGGCGGTTCCGCCCCACTCGTTCAGGCATCGAGGCCCGGGAGCGGAAAATCGACAGGGAAGTCGTCAGCCGCCGCCGAACTCGCGACGCGCGCGAAGGGTCAGCGCGACCTGCAGGATCGAAACGAGGAACGTGGCCACGATCAGGAAGATCGAAACCGGCAAATGGAACTGTTCGAAACCCGCCAGGGCGAACGCCGCGTGGATCGGAAAGACCAGCGCGCATACCGTCGCCATCAGGAGCGAGCAGAGGAAACCCGATTTCCTGCGACGAACGACAGCCACCAGCCAGACGAGCAGCACGATGACGATCAGCACGTTGAGCGCATTGAACAACTGGATGCCGCCCGGAAGCCCGAACATCTCCCACTCACGCCAATACGCCGCATCCACCTGGTGCGTCAACGCAAGCGCGAGATTGAGGATCGCGGTCTTGTCCAGAAGGGTCATCGGTCCTGTCTCCTGTGGCATCCGGGTTTCGGGTCGCGATGCGAACGCCGCGATGGCGCCCGCCCGCGGAGCTGGATCATGGCAGAAATTGTCCGGACGAACGCACCACTCACGTCCGGACAGGAAGCAAACAAGCGCGCAGGGCTGAATCGCCTGCGGAGATTCCGCCTTCCCCGCTAGGCATGCGCCTTTCGGCCTTGGACGGCGTCGTTGCAACCCGAGCAAGGCCGGAGGCCACACCCGGGATCTTCGGAGCGGCATACCTGCCATCGTCCCGGGTGCGCGCGTTGCGCTTACCCAATGGAATGGACTCCTCTCACTTCTTCGGCATCAAAGTGCCAGACTGGAAGGACGTTGAACCACCAGTCACGAAGCAGGAGGAGTCCGCCATGCAGATTACCCGTATCGCCCTTGATCTGGCAAAGACCGTCATTCAGCCAGATACCAAGCGATACCAAGGACTGGCGATACCAAGGACACCCACCATTCGGAAAATCCCGACACGCGAACACGGACTTTCCCGACAGCGCCGGCCCACGGCAACCTGCATGCTGCCGTCATGACTCAAGCCCGCTCCCAACTCGCCCCACCCGGAGCACCGGGACTGTTCCACTGCGTCCAACGCTGCGTACGCAGGGCCTTCCTGTGCGGGATCGATCGCTACACCGGGCAATCGTTCGAACACCGCAAGCACTGGGTCGAGCAGCGGCTTGCGTTGCTGGCCGAATCTTTCGCGATCGCCATTCATGCCTATGCGGTGATGAGCAACCATCTGCATCTGGTCGTCGAACTGGTGCCGGACGCCGCCATTGGCTGGAGCGACACCGAGGTCGCAACGCGTTGGGTCCGGCTGTTCCCGCCACGCACGGCGGGCAGCGATGCCATCACCGAAAAGTGCGCACGCCTGCTCTCGAATCCCGAGCGACTGCAAACGATCCGGAGGCGACTGGCCGATCTGTCGTGGTGCATGCGCTGCCTGGCCGAGCCGATCGCGCGTCGTGCCAACCGGGAGGACGGCTGCAAGGGCCGCTTCTGGGAAGGACGCTTCAAGGCGCAGCGCCTGTGCGATGAACGCGCACTGCTGGCGGCGATGGCCTATGTCGATCTCAACCCGGTGCGCGCCGGGCTCGCCAAACGGTTGGAAGCCTCGAAGCACACCAGCGCTGCCCGGCGCATCGACGACGCACGGACCACCCCGCAAGCCGTGGCGGCACCACTGACCCCGATCCTGGGCCTCCCGCGCCCACCGCTGGTGCTGACCACCGCCGACTATCTGACGCTGCTGGACTGGACCGGCCGCAGACTGGCGCCCGGAAAGCGCGGACGCCTCGCCGCCAGGACACCGCACATCCTCGGCATCGTCGGCGACACGCCGGATCGGTGGACCGCTCGCGTTCGCGGCATCGGCAACGGCTACTGGCGCGCCGTCGGCACGGCCCAGGACCTGATCACGCTCGCGCAGCGCATCGGACAGCAGTGGCTGAAGGGAGTCCGCTTCGCTGCGAAGATCGACTGAGTCGAAGCGGTGGACCATCGAGGCCCGTCAGGGAGGATCGGTCGTGGGCGAAGTGAAAGTCCAGGCAGCGAAATGTGGCAAGCGAGGGCTGAGTCGAGGGGATTCGACGATGCGCGGCGGATGGCGGGGAGGAATTGTGGGTGTCCTTATTGTCCCGCGCTTCGCGCTTCGCCGCGAAGACCGACTGAGTCGAAGCGGTGGACCATCGAGGCCCGTCAGGGAGGATCGGTCGTGGGCGAAGTGAATGTCGGGGTGGCGAAATGAGATCGGCGAGGGATGAGTCGAGGGGATTCGACGATGTGCTGCGGGTGGCGGGGAGGAATTGTGGGTGTCCTTTGTTTCCCCGGCATGCCCATGCTGGCTGGACACCGTCAATCAGGTTTCCTGCATTGATCAGCGGCTTATCCCGGTGGCTGCGATGTCATGCGCCCGGATGATGGCGGCGCTATCCCGCATGGTTGCCGCCCAATGCCGCCCGCAGACTCCGACACCGTCATAAACAAAGCTGATCATGGCCCGCCACTGAAAACCCGGGTCATTCAACACTGCGGAAAAAAAACAGCACTCCAGTTTCCTGCATCGATTTGGTACCGAAAGGCTAGTCTGACCCCTGTTTTTCTGAAATGGCAGCGACTGCCTGACGCTCAAGGCAAGACCATCATGCACTCGGGGTTGACAGGAAGCTCCTGACAGAATTGTTAGGCCGCAGCCCCTCACTGCCTGCCCCGCATATTGTCGACGTGTAAAAGCTTGGTGACTGTGAGGATGCGCTTGCATACACCTAGATTGCCGTACGAGCCTTCAGGGCTTAGCGTGCCTTGAACCACAACATGCGATGTACCCCAGCGCTCAGGCAACTCTGCATTGGACATGTCGCCTTTGATGCACCAGCGAACATTATGACCGTCTGGAGTGAGGTACGCGAATTCAAAGTTGTAGAAGTACTCACCGCTAAAGGTTGTATAAGCGGGCGGAACTGTGCTGCAGCCGGCACACAATACGAGCAATAGAATTTTCAGGTGATGGAATTTTTTCATGCGACCTAACTAGGATTAGATCCCAAACCGGGGCGTAGTAAGAAGTCTGCATGCGGCCCTTCCGCCCGTCAACGCGACAACGATCAATAAAATCAATCGGATGTCGAGTGATCCAAGCGCTCGCAGAGCAAAGCATGGATCGTGTTATATGGCGTACACGCCGGATAACACCTCAATATTCGATTTATCCGACAACCATCACCACATTCGGAAGCATCAAAGCAGACATCAATAGACAGCGCCTATCAAACCAGTCCGAAAGCATTTGCGATCAATGCAAAGCAGCGGGCTGAAGCCCATTCTACCAACCCACGGGCAACCATCGGCATCATCATTGATGTGCCGCGCCTCACCTCGCCGTATACCCCCCATCAATCGTCAACTCCGCCCCCGTCACGAATTTCGATTCGTCGGACACCAGATACACCACGCCCCAGGCGATGTCGTCGACCTCGCCCATGTGGCCGAGGGGATGCAGGGCGCCGACGTCGGCGCGGGCGGCGTCGAGGTCGGTGGCGCCGGAGGCGAGGAGGTGATGTTCGACCATCGGGGTCCAGATGTAGCCGGGGTGCACGGAGTTCACGCGAATGCGGTCGGGGGCGTAGATCATCGCGTCGGTCTTGCTCATCAGCCGCACCGCGCCTTTCGAGGCGTGGTAGGCGGGGATGTCGGGGGCGCCGACGAGGCCGTAGATCGAGGACAGGTTGACGATGCTGCCGCCGCCCGCGGCCTTGAGGTGCGGGAGGGCGTGTTTGGTGCAGAAGAACACGCCTTTCACGTTGACCGCCTGCACGCGGTCCCATTCGGCTTCGGTGATTTCGTGGGTGAGCTTGGTCGAGCCGGAAATGCCGGCGTTGTTGACCAGCGCGTGCAGGCCGCCGAAGTGGGCGACGACGGCGGTCACGGCATCGGCGACGTTGGCTTCGGAGGCGACATCGACATGCCAGTAGCGCGCCGGGATGCCGCGCGCGTTCAGTGTGGCGGCGAGGGCTTCGCCTTCGGCGTCGAGCACGTCGAACAGGGCGAGTTTCGCGCCCTCCTCGCCCAGGCGCTCGGCGCAGGCGCGGCCGATGCCGAGGGCGGCGCCGGTGACGATGCAGATCTTGTCGCAGGTGCGGTGCATGGCGGTCTCCCGGAAGTGTGCGGTGGATGTCTGTCTTCGCATTGCAGCGCGATTCGCGCGCCGCGACCTTGATGCGGCTCAATTCGCGGGCGCCGTGCGGCGTTCGACGCGCCTGAACAGGGCGTCGGCGGCGGCCAGCGCCAGCCACGGCAGCAGCAATGCGCCGGCGAAGGCGAGCGGCGGCGGCGGCGCGAAACGGAACCACGCTGACGGCGCGGGCAGCAGCACGATCGCGGCGAGCAGGCCGAGGGTCAGCGCGGCGACCCAACTGAACGCGGGATTGGGCCGGCGCAGCGCGGCCCACAGGTGCGGGCCGCTGCGGTGCAGCACGATCAGGCCGAGGTTGGCCGAGACCAGCGCCGCGAACGCGAGCGCGCCCTGGACGTCCGATGGCAACGCCGCCTGTCCCGCGGCGAAGTACACCGCCAGCACCGCGGCGAAGGCGATCAGGCCGCGGGCGACGCTGCCGGCGAAGGTGCGCATATCGATCAGGCGCGCATCGGGCGCGCGCGGCGGCCGGCGCATGCCGTCGGGATCGGGCGGTTCGCGTTCGAACACGAACGAACACGCCGGGTCGACGATCATCTCCAGGAACACCACGTGCAGCGGCAACAGGATCAGCGGCGCGTCCAGCAGCAGCGGCAGCAGCGCCAGCCCGGTGATCGGGATGTGCACGGCGATGATGTAGCGCGCGGCGCGGCGGATGTTGTCGTAGATGGTGCGGCCCATCCGCACCGCGCGCACGATCGAGGCGAAGTCGTCGTCCAGCAGTACGATCGACGCCGCTTCGCGGGCCACATCGGTGCCGCGCGCGCCCATCGCCACGCCGACGTGGGCGGACAGCAGCGCCGGCGCGTCGTTGACGCCGTCGCCGGTCATCGCGACCACCGCACCCTCGGCCTTGAGGGCTTCGACCAGACGCAGCTTGTGCTCCGGACGCACGCGCGCGAATACATCGACGCTGCGCGCCGTCTCGCGCAGCGCGGCTGGATCCAGCGCGGCCACGTCGATGCCGAGCGCGACCGCATCGCGCGCCGACAGTCCGGCCTGTGCTGCGATGTGGCGCGCGGTCTCGGGATGATCGCCGGTGAGCATGACCACGCGCACGCCGGCGGCACGGGCTTCGGCGACGGCCTCGAGCACGCCGGCGCGCAGAGGGTCGGCGAAGCCGAGCAGGCCGCGCCAGCGCAGCGCGAAGCCGTGCGCATCGTCGGGCAACGCGGCGTCGGCGGGCAGGACCGCATCGGCGACCGCGAGCACCCGCAGGCCACGTCGCGCCATCGCCGCGGCCTGCGCCAGCGCCTGCGCGCGCACCTCGTCGGGCAATGCGCAGAGCGCGGCGACGGTTTCGGGCGCGCCCTTGCAGGCGACGCGCAGCGTGGCGGCATCGGGTTCACGCCAGACCGCGGCATAGGCCGGCAGCGACGGCGAGAGCGGATAGCGTCGGAGACTGTCGCGCGGTTCGCGATCGGCGGCGATTGCGGCCAGCAGCGCGCGATCCATCGGATCGTGGGTGTCCGCGTCGCTGGCCAGACGTGCGGCGCGCAGCAGCGCGGCGGTGCCGGCGTCGCCGTGGCCGGCGTCGTGCGCGACATCGTTCGCGGCGACGGTCTCGGCCAGGGCCATGCGGTTTTCGGTGAGGGTGCCGGTCTTGTCGGTGCACAGCACCGTGACCGCGCCCAAGGCCTCGATCGCCGGCGGGCGTCGCACCAGCACGCGCTGGCGCGCCATGCGCCAGCCGCCGAGGGCGAGGAACACGGTCAGCACCACCGGGAATTCCTCGGGAATGTTCGACATCGCCAGGGTGATCCCGGCCAGCAGCGCCTGCAGCCAGTCGCCGCGCAGCAGGCCGTAGAGCACGAACACCAGCACGCAGGAGGCGATGCCGATCCCGGCGAACAGCGCGACGACCCCGCGCATCTCGCGCTGCAGCGGCGTGCGTTCCGTGCGCACGGTCTGCAGGCTGGCGCCGATCCGGCCCATCTCGGTGCGTGCGCCGGTGGCGACGACCTCGGCCCAGGCGTGGCCGCGCACGACCAGGGTGCCGGCGCGCACCAGTGTCGTATCGCCCTCGCCCGCCGCATCGCGCCGCACCGGCAGCGATTCGCCGGTGAGCAGCGATTCGTCGAGTTCGAGCGCGCCATCGGCACACAGCCGCGCATCGGCGGGCACGCGGTCGCCTTCGGTCAGCGAAATGACGTCGCCCGCGACCAGTTCGCGCGCCGGCAGCACCCGCAGCGCGCCATCGCGCAGCACCCGCGCACGCGGGCTGCTGAGGTCGCGCAGCGCCTGCAGCGCGCGTTCCGAACGCAGCTCCTGATACAGGGTCAGCGCGATCACCAGCAGTACCGAAGCGCCGAGCAGGGCGGCATCGCGGGCGTCGCCGAGCAGCAGATACAGGCCCGCGGCGACCAGCAGCAACAGCAGCATCGGCTCGCGCAGCACGTCCAGCAGCATCCGCGGCCAGCGCCGGCGATCCGGCTGCGGCAGCAGGTTCGGGCCGTCGCGGCGCAGCCGTGCGACGGCTTCGTTCGCGCCGAGTCCGGCCGGCGCCGCCGTCGGCCGCAGGTCGCTCATGTCATCGGCGCGCCGGCTTCACGCCACGCACCTCCACGCGCGCGCCGTCGACGATCGCATCGCCCGGATACACGATCACCCGTTCGCCCGCGCGCAGCCCCGACGCGATCCAGGCGTCGCGACCGTTGCGGTCGGCGACCATGACCTCCCGCAATCGTGCGCGACCGTTCTCGATCACGAACACCGCCATCGGCAGCGCGGCATCGCTGGTCGCAGCGGTCGCAGCGCCATCGCCGTCGGGGCGCGGAAACACCGCGCCGACCGGCACCGTCGGCACCTTGTCGCGCACCACCACCAGCAGGCGCACGGCGACGCGATAACCGTCGCCGAGTGCGCGCCAACGCTCGGGCGGATCGGTCAGCTCGATCAGCACATTGACGCGCTGCTCCTCGACGCCCAGCGCCGAGACCTTGGTGAAGCCGGCCGGTTCGATCCGGCGCACGCGGCCGTTCAGGGTGCCCGCGCCGCCCCAGCGTTCGATCCGCACCGGTGTGCCGGGCGTCGTCTGCAGCGCATCACCGGTCAACAGTTCGGCCACGATCTCCAGTTCGGCCAGATCGCCCAGTTCGATCAGCGGCGTGCCCAGCGCGACCGTGCCGGCGCTGGTCTGCACCACCCGCAGCACGCGTCCCGTCACCGGCGCACGCACCGCGAACGCGCCGCGGTCGTCTTCGCGCGCCGCGCCCAGCGCCGCACGCGCCTGTTCGAGTTCGTGGCCGGCGACGTGGCGGTCTTCCTCGGCGCTGGCCAGTTCCTGTTCGGCCGCGCGCACCGCGAGGCGGTCGTTCTGCAACTGGCTGGCGGAAATGAAACGATCGCGCGCCAGTGCCTCGCCGCGGCGCAGGGTGTCGCGCGCCTGCGCCAGCGCGGTGCGCGCGCGCGCGATGCGCGACTTCGCGCGCGCGACCGCGGCGTCGGCGGCCTCGACGCGCGCCGCGAGCTGGGCCTCGCTGCGCGCATCGAGCATCGGCGACAACGCAGGCGTCAGAGTGGCGACGACGGTCTCCGGTGTCACCACATCGCCCTCGCGCAGCGCGATCCGCGACACCTGCCCGGCCAGCGGCGCCGAGATCACGTAGCGGTCGCGGACGCGGGTGCGCGCATCCTCGTCGATGCTGCGCTCGAAGCGGCCGACGGTCGCGGTGGCGGTCTCGACCGGCAGCGGCCGCGGGGCGAACGCCCATGCCAGCAGCGCCACCGTCGCCGCTGCGGCCACACCGACGAGTATCCGATTGCGGATTTTGCGCATGATCTCCTCCGTCACTCGCGAGTCTTGAGCACCGCCACCATGTCGAGGCGATCGATCCGCCGGCGCACCACCAGCGCGCTGCCGATGCCGGCGACCAGCACCGCCAGCGCCGCCCAGGCATAGGTGCGCGGGCGGATCGTCACCGGAAAGAAGAACTGATCGCCGCGCATCAGCTCGACGATCAGATGCACCAGGCCGTAGCCCGCGAACATGCCCAATGGCAGCGCCAGCGCGATCACGATCGCCAGCTCGCCGAGCAACAGGGTCGAGACCTCGGCGCGGGTGAAGCCGAGCACGCGCAGGCTGGCCAGTTCCCAGCCGCGCTCGGCCAGCGCGATCCGCGCGCTGTTGTAGACCACGCCGACCGCGATCACCGCCGCGAACGCGGTCAGGATCGTGCTCATGATCCGGATGTTGCGCGCGCTGATCTCCTGCATGTTGCGCCACAGCGTCGCCTTGCTGAAGGCGCCGACGATCCGCGGCGCGGCCATCGCCGCGCGCAGGAACCGCGGCTCGGCGCCGCGTTCGACCGCGACCGAGAATTGGGTGCTCAGATCGCCCTCGCCGAGCAGGCGATTGAGCGCGCGCCGCTCCATGTACACGTTCAGGCCCATCATGTCGCGCAGCGTGGCCGCGAGCGGCACCTCGACGCTACGCGCGCGGCCTTCGAGGGTTTCCACGCGCACGCGGTCGCCGACCCGCAGGCCGAGTTTCTCGGCGAGTCGATCGGTCATCAGCAGGCCGTCGGTCGGCGGCCGCGCCTCGCGGTTGTCGACATCGACGATCCGGCGCAATTCGGGGCGCGCGGCGTAGCCCTGGATCGCCGCGCGTTCGCTGCGATGGCCGTTGACCAGCCGCACCGGCACGTCGCGCCCGGACTCGATCGCGATCGCGCCGGACAGGCGCAGCACGTCGTGCGCGGCGGCGTCGCCGACCGGTTCGGCCACCCACACGATCACGTCGCTGCGCATCTGCAGACGGAAAGTGCTGTCGACGATGGTCTCGACCGCGTCGCGAAAGAAATTGCCCATCACCACGATCGCGACCGCCGCGGCCACCCCGGCCACCGACAGCGCGCTGCGCAGCGGCCTGCGTTCGAGATTGCGCAGGATCATGCGCAGCGCCGGCGGCAGACCGGTGGCCCCGACCCGCTCCACGAAGGTCGGGCGATAGCGCCCTGGTGCCGGCGGACGCATCGCCTCGGCCGGCGCCAGACGCACGGTGGCGTACAGCGTGTTCAGCGTGCCGAGCACCGCGGTGACGCCCACGATCGCCACCGACGCCACCGCCAGCCACGGCGCCAACCGGTGTTCGAAACTCGGGAAGCGGAAGAAGTCCGCATAGAGGCCGACCATCCTGCCGCCCAGCCAGTCGCCCAGCACCAGCCCCAGCGCGAGCCCGGCGGCGACGATCAGCAGCACCAGCCGCAGGTAATGGCCGGCGACGCTGCGGTCCGGATAGCCCAGCGCCTTCAGCGCCGCGATCTGTTCGCGCTGGGTCGCGACCAGACGCGAGATCACCACGTTGAGCAGGAATGCGGCCACCGCGAGGAAGATCGAGGGCAACACGGTGCCGAGCACGTACTGCTCGCGGATCTCGTTCTCCAGCATCGCGTGCGAGACCTGATCCTCGCGGCCGTGCGCTTCGCGCCCGCCCCAGGGCGCGATCGTGCGCTCCAGCGCCGCGATCAAGGCCGGCTCCGAGGCCCCGGGCGCGCGCCGGATCGCGATCCGGTTGAACGCGCCGCGCATGTCGTAGGCCGCCGCGAGGGTCTCGCGATCGACCCAGAACACGCCGAAGCCGCGCAGGTCGGGCATGCCGCCGAAACCGGCGAAGATGTATTCGGGCGACAACGCGATGCCGACGATGCGCAGGCTGCGACGACGGCCGTCGACCAGCGCCGACACGCTGTCGCCCGGGCGCAGTGCGCGCGCACGGGCGAAGCCTTCGGACACCATCGCTTCGATCGCGCCGTCGGCACCGACGCCGGACACCGGCGGACGACCTTCGCGCAGCGAGACCCGGTTGAGTCGCGGGGGGTGCGCGGGATCGAAACCGATCAGATGACCGAGGATCGGATCGTCGCTGCCGGCGATCGAAATGCGGACGGTGTGTTCGATCGTGGTCTGCACGTCGGCCGCGCCGGGCAGCGCGCGCAGGCGGGCGGCCAGCGCGTCCGGCGCGCGCACCACACCGGCGAACACGTCGGCGAAGCGATCGTCGGCGTAGTAGCGATCGCGCGCCAGCGTCAGCGAATCGACCGCACTGAGCGTGGTCACGAAGCCGGCGATGCCGCTGGCGACGACCAGGGCGATGGTCAGCGCCTGGCTCCACAGCAGGCGCAGGTCACGCAGCAGCTTGCGATCGAGCGCGCGCATGCTCAGGCCGGCCTCACCACGACAGTTCCGAGGGACTGATCCGCTTCGCGTTGCGGTCGATCCGCTGGATGCGACCGTCGCCCAGATGGATCACGCGGTCGGCCATCCCGGCGATCGCGGCGTTGTGGGTGATGACCACCACGGTGGTGCCGAGCGAGCGGTTGATGTGTTCGATCGTCTCCAGCACGAGCTTGCCGGTCTGATAGTCGAGCGCGCCGGTGGGCTCGTCGCACAGCAGCACCGCCGGGCGCTTGACGATCGCGCGCGCGATCGCGACCCGCTGCTGCTCGCCACCGGAAAGCTGCGCCGGAAAATGATCGCGCCGCGGCGCCAGCCCGACCATCTCCACCGCCGCGTCCACCGCCATCGGGTCGTCGGCGATGTCCGCGACCAGTTGCACGTTCTCGCGCACGGTCAGGCTCGGGATCAGGTTGTAGAACTGGAACACGAAACCGACGTGTTCGCGGCGGAAGCGGGTGAGTTCGGTCTCGTCGGCGCCGTCGAGGCGGTGGTCGCAATACGCGACTTCGCCCGCGGTCGGCGCATCGAGCCCGCCGAGGATGTTCAGCAAGGTCGATTTGCCGCTGCCCGAAGGCCCGAGCAGCACGATGAATTCGCCGCGCGCGATTTCCAGATCGACGCCGCGCAGCGCCGGCACTTCGACCTCGCCCATGCGGTAGACCTTGGTCAACCCCTGCGCGCGGAACACGATGCCCCGCGCATCATGCTGCACCGCAGCGGATACGTCGCCGGGCGCGTCGGGATGCGCTGCCGGCCGATCGTGCGGCGCGGGCGGAGGACGGGACATGAACCGGACTATACGCTGGAATCGGGTCGTGCTTTTGATCGCGGTCAATGTCTTGAACGCCGTTCGCTGCCCCAATAGCATCCGTATTCTTTTCGATCGAGGTGAGTCGTGATCAAGGACATCCTGATTCCTTATGTGAACAGCGACAGCGAACGCGCGCCGGTCGAGGCCGCGACCGCGATCGCCCGCGCCAGCGGCGCGCATGTGGCGATGCTGGTGACGGTCGATGTGCCCGCACCGATGCCCAGCGACTGGGGCGCAATGGCCTACGACGTATACGCGCGTCTGCACGAGGAAGCACGCAAGCGCTCGCAGGCCTTGGCGGACAAATTGCGCGCGAACCTGGCACGGCACGAGCCGCAGATCGAGATCCGCCTGGCCGAAGCGGTGTCGCTGTATCCCCAGAACACCGCATCGATGCACGCGCGCTATGCGGATCTCACCGTGCTGCCGGGCATGCCGCGAGACGGTGCCGAGACGATGTATCTGCACGATCATTTCCACGACATCCTGCGCAAGTCCGGTCGCCCGGTGCTGATCGTGCCGGACGGCAGCACCGCGCAGTTGCCGCCGAAACGCGCGGTGATCGCCTGGAAACCGACCCGCGAAGCGACCCGCGCCGTGGCCGACGCGATGCCGCTGCTGGCGCGCGCCGAACAGGTCGATGTGCTGGTGATCGATCCGGTGGTCGGCGAAGCCGGTCACGGCAGCGAGCCGGGCGCCGATATCGCCGCGCATCTGGCGCGGCACGGGTTGAAGGTCGAGGTGGTGACCCGGCCGGGGATGAATTTCTCGGTCGCCTACGCGCTGCTCGATCACGCCCGCCAGGTCGGCGCCGACCTGCTGGTCTCCGGCGGTTACGGTCACTCGCGGCTGCGCGAGGCGGTGCTCGGCGGCACCACCCGCGAACTGCTGCAGACAGCGCACCTGCCGGTGCTGTTCTCGCACTGATGCGTCCTGCGACCGGCGCGACCGGGCCCACGCCCGCGGACCGCGACCGGTCGCATCCGCCGCATCTGCAGCGGCCGCTGCGCGCGCTCGCGCTCCTCGCGCTGTGCGCGGGTGCGGTCGGGTTGTTGTCGCTGGATGCGGTGCAGTCGGGATTGGCCGGCGTCCTCGGTGCGCTTGCGCCGAAAATCGCCGCGCATCCGGTGGCAGGCATCGCGCTGTTCGTGGTGCTCGCCGCGCTGTCGGCGCTGGTCGCGTTCTTCTCCAGCGCGGTGCTGGTGCCGGTGGCGGTGCACACCTGGGGCCCGGCGGTCTCCGCGCTGCTGCTGTGGCTCGGGTGGTGGATCGGCGGAGTGTGCGCCTACGGCCTCGGCCGCGCACTGCGTCGCCCGCTGCTGCGGCGCGGTGCGGTCGTCGAGGCCTTCGCGTTCTATCGCGCACGGCTGCCGCCCGATCCCGGGTTTTTCGCGGTGCTGTTGCTGCAACTGGCGCTGCCCTCGGAAATCCCCGGCTACCTGTGCGGGATGATGCGGGTACCGCTGCGCACCTACGCGCTGGCATTGGCGGTGGCCGAACTGCCCTACGCCGCGGGCACGGTGCTGATCGGCGACAGCCTGCTGCGCCAGCGCCTCGGCCTGCTCGCGGCGCTCGCGGCGCTGGGCGCGGCGGCCAGTTGGTATGCTGTACGCCGATTGCGACGGCATCTGGCCGCGCACGCACCCGCCGCCTGACATCGCCGCCAGAGTCTCCCGCTCCCGATGCCGAACATCCCCGCAGAACTCTCCGGTTTCAGCGTCGCGCTCGGAATCGGCCTGCTGATCGGGATCGAACGCGAACGCAGCAAGGGCGACGGCCCCGATCGCGCCGCTGCCGGCGTGCGCACCTTCCTGCTGATCGCGCTGGTCGGCGCGCTTGCCAGCACCGCCGCGCAGCGATTCGGCGGGCTCGTCTTCGCGATGGGCGGGGGTTTCGTCGCGCTCGCCGCGCTCGCCGCCTATCGTCGCAGCCGTGCCGACGACCCGGGGCTGACCACCGAGGTCGCGATGCTCGTGACCTTCCTGCTCGGTGCGCTGGCGATGACCGCGCTGACGCTGGCTGCGGGACTGGGCGTGGTGGTCGCGGTGGTGCTGGCGAGCAAGTCGGCACTCCATCGTTTCGTGCGCGACACCCTCACCGAACAGGAAGTGCACGACGGCCTGCTGCTGGCGGCCGCGGCCGCGGTGGTGTTGCCGCTGCTGCCGGACCGCGCGATCGACCCGTTCGGCGCGTTCAATCCGCACACCTTGTGGACGCTGGTGGTGCTGGTGATGGCGATCAACGCCGGCGGCTACATCGCCCTGCGCATGCTCGGCCCTGGCGCCGGGCTCGCGCTCGCCGGCTTCGTCGGCGGTTTCATTTCCAGCACCGCAACCATCGCCGCGATGGGCGATCGCGCGCGCGCCTCGCCGCAGTTGCGCGCGCAATGCGTGGCCGCGGCGCTGTTCTCCAACGTCGCCACCATCCTCATGCTGGGCGCGGTGATCGGCGCGCTGTCGCCGCCGATGCTGCGACACCTGGCCTGGCCGTTGGCGCTGGCTGGGCTCGCCGCCGTGATCGCGGCCGCTGTCGCGCGCTGGCGGCTCGACCCCGGCACGGTCGCCGATCGTCCGGTCGCCGGCGGGCGTCCGTTCGAACCGCGTCAGGCGCTGAGTTTCGCCGCGATCGTCAGCGCGATCCTGCTGTTGTCGGCGCTGGTCCACCGCTGGCTGGGCGACGCCGGCATCGGTCTCGCCGCAGGCGTCTCCGGTTTCGCCGACGTGCACGCCGCGGCCGCCTCGGTCGCGCAACTCGCCGCGGCGAGCGCGATCGCGCCGGAACACGCCGGCTGGCCGGTGTTCGTCGCGCTGGCGACCAATTCCACGAGCAAGCTGCTGATGGCGTGGCTGCGCGGCGGGCGCGGGTTCGCGCTGCGCTTGCTGCCGGGCGTGATCCTGATCGTGGCCGCGTTCGCGGCGGGGGTGTGGTGGGTGGGGTGACGAGACATCCCGCGGCCAATCCCCGGCAACGACGCGCGCGAGGCAGGCTACGACGCGGGCTGGTCCAGATCGGCGCGGCAATACGGACAGAACGCGATCGCGGGGCTCACGAACGTTGCCAGCGGCATGCGGCAGTCGCTGCAGCGCACGGTGCGGAACAGTTGCAGTTCGAACCACAGATACGTCAGCAGCGCGATCAGCAGGGCCGCATGGGCGCGCGCCGCGGGCACGTATCCGGCCTCGGCGATGACCGCGCAGACGATCACCGCCACCAGCGCCATCCGCGCGCCGCGGCGCAGGCGCATCGCGCGCTCGACGAGCTCCGCGCGCGCACCGAACGAGGAGGCGGGCGACAGCGGCCGCGTGCGTTCGCCGGTATCGTCCGTTCCGCAGCAGGGGCAGGCGGCGACGACCCGGCCCGGCCAGGGAAACGCCAGCGCCCAGAGTTTGATCGGCGGCCAACGGTAACCGCAGGCATCGCAGCGGAACCACCACCACGGCAGCGCGACCAGCGCCAGCGCATGCAGCAGGATTCCGACCAGGAAGATCGTCCACATGTTCGACTGCAGCCAGGCGGGCGGCGCCAGCCATCCGCCGGGCCGCTCGTATGCCAGCAGAACCCAGACCACGACCACGACCGGCGCGAGCAATGGCGCGAATTGCACCGCGAGAATCGCCCGCGCCCGCCGGCGCAGACCCGCGAACCCGCCCGCGTGTGCGCTCAAGCCTTCCTCAACCACTTCAACAGCGGCGCCCAGTCTTCCTGGTGCTCGCGCACCTGCTGGGAGTGATAGTCGAACAGGCTGCGGCCGAGGCCGACCAGCATGACGTAGGCCTGGCTGTCGCGCAGTTCGCCGACCACCGGATAGGGCCACTGCTTCAGCAGTTCGACCGCCTGCTGCGAGGCATTGGTCCAGGGCTTGAGCCGATTGCAGACCAGACCCACGCGCAGGGCGCCGCGGCGCACGCGCGGGTGTTTGGCGATGCCGTTGAGGAAGCCGACGGTGGCGTCGATGTCGAGGGTGGACGGCAGCACCGGCACCACCAGCGCGTCGGCGGCTTCGAGGAAGCTTTCCAGACTCTCGACGGTGGAGCCGGCCGGCGCATCGATCACGATGCGCTGGGCGTCGCCCGGGACGTGCTTGGCCCAACTGCGCTTGCTGCCGTCCACCGGAAGCACCGCGGCCTCCAGATCGGCGCGGCGCGCGGCCCAGCGGGTGGAGGAATGCTGCGGGTCGGCGTCCACCAGCACGGTGCGCAGACCGTCGAGCGCCGCCTGGGCGGCAAGGTGGGTGGCGAGGGTGGTCTTGCCGACCCCGCCCTTCGAACTGGCGACCAGAACCGTTTTCATCGGCACCTCCGCAGTGAAGAGCCGGCAGCTTAGCACCCGCGGCCGGCCCGCCGGGGGGGCAGATGGACCGCGTTGCCCAGATGCCTCAGGCGGTGAACTGGCTGCGCATCAGTCCATGGAACCAGGGCTCCGGCAGCAATCGGCGCAGGGAAAGCAGCAATCGGGCATCGACGCCGACCAGATAGCGCATCCGCGGCCGGCGGGCGGCCAGAATCTGGCCGATCCGCCTGGCCACGGCTTCCGGTGGCGACCCCAACCGCGACGCCATCGCGGTCATCGCTTGCAGCCTGCGCATGCCAGCCCCGTAATTGGCCGGGGCATCGGCGGGCAGCGCGTCGAGACCGGCCTGCAGACCTGCGCGCGTCTTGGGCAGGAAATCGGTCACGATCCCGCCCGGGCACACCACCACCACCCGTATGCCCTGCGGCCACAGCTCGTGGCGCATCGCTTCGCTCAGCCCGAGCAACGCGAATTTCGATGCGTGGTAGTAGGCCTCCCACGGCACGCCCAGGTAACTCCCGATGGAGCCGACATTCACCAGTTTGGCGGTCGCCCCGGGACGCCGCGCGACGTGCTTGCGCAGCAGCGGCAGCGCCGAACGGCTGAGCAGCGCCAGCCCGCCGAAATTGGTCTCCATCAGCGCGCGGGCGTCGGCCTCGGAGGTGTATTCGAACGCGCCATTGAGATTGAATCCGGCATTGTTGATCAAGGCGCACAGGCCTTCGGGCGCATCGGTCTCGATCCGCGCCAGCGCATCGCGGATCTGGTGCTCCCGGGTCACGTCCAGCGTCACCGGCACGAGGCGCGCGGCGGCCTCGGCAGAGCCCGCCGCGGCGATCAGCGCCGAACCATCGGCCTCTCGGCGCACCCCGGCGAAGACCCTGTAGCCCCGTGCGGCCAGATGCAGGGCGGTGCTGCGTCCGATGCCCGTGGAAGTTCCTGTGATCAGTACCGTATCGGTGCGCATAGCGGGAAAGTCTCGTTTACCTGGGGGGGAATCCCACTCTAGACTGTAGACCTTGGTCAACAGTCAAGCCCCCAGCCATGCGCATCAAGGCATTCGAGGAAGCGACCGGTCTGAGCCGTCACACCCTGCGCTTTTACGAGCGGCGGGGACTGCTGCCCTCGCCACCGCGCGACCGCGGCAACAACTACCGCGATTACGACGAGACCCTGGTCGAACGCGCGCGCATGATCAAACTCGCGCAGCGCCTGGGCTTCACCCTGGCCGAGATCAAGGCGTCCATCGACAGCTACGACGCCGACACCATGAGCACGGAAGACAAGCTGCAGTTCATGGCGCAGAAAATCGCCGGAATCGACGCGCAGATCGCCAATCTGCATTCCATGCGCTGCTATCTCGCGGACAAGATCGCCTGGATGCGGGCAGGCCGACAGGGCCTGCCGCCGTCCGTGCAGGCGCTGGACGCGGCCTCCCCGCCGGGACACGGGCGTGAGCCCAGGCGGGCCCGCTTTGCTATCGTGTCGCCCTTTGCGGCCCCCGCGGCGGGCAACGGACAAGAATGAGCGGCTTGCAGGACCTCGTGGCGCTGATCCGCGCCGACACCCCTCTGATCGTGATCGAGACCCCCGACGAACCGCGGGTGGTCGAACTCTTCCGGCAATCGCTGATGCACGTCTGGCGGGCGCTGTTCCGCTGGTCGATCACCGAAGGCCTGCGCCGGATCGACATGGACCGCGAGGACGCGGCCGAAGTCGCGCCCGACGCCGGCGCCACCCTGCAGGCGATCTATCGCCACGATCAGCGCGGGGTGTTCCTGCTGCTGGATTTCGCGCCTTATCTCAAGTACGCCGGCACCCAGCGCCAGGTGCGCGACATCCTGCAGCGCCGCAACTGTCTGCCGCACGTGCTGGTGCTGGTCGGCAACAAGATCGAACTGCCCGAAGACCTCGAAGCGCATGCCGTCCGCTATCGCCCGCATCTGCCCACCGCCGAAGCGCTGCTGAAGATCGTCAAGGACGAAGCCGCCGCCTATGCCCGCGAGCACGGCGGCAAGCGCGTGGAGGTCGATCCGGAAGCGGTGAAACAGATCGTGCGCAATCTGCGCGGTCTCAACGAGACCGAAGCCCGCCGCATCGCACGTCAGCTCATCTTCCGCGACGGCGTCCTCGGCGCGCAGGATCTGCCGGAGCTGGCCAAGCTGAAGTTCGAGTTGATCAACCGCAGCGGCCATCTGCATTACGAATTCGATCCGGTGAAGCTCGAACACGTGATCGGCGCGAAGCGGGTCAAGCGCTGGATCGAACTGCGCCGCGCCGCGTTCGTCGAAGGCAACGCTCCGCCGGGGCTGGACCCGCCCAAGGGCGTGCTGCTGCTCGGTGTGCAGGGCTGCGGCAAATCGATGCTGGCGAAGGCGATCGCCGGCGGCTTCGGTGTGCCGTTGCTCAGGCTCGATTTCGGCGCGCTGTACAACAAGTACCACGGCGAAACCGAGAAGAACCTGCGCGACGCACTGCAGTCGGCCGAACAGCTCGCGCCCTGCGTGCTGTGGATCGACGAGATCGAGAAGGGCCTGGCCAGCGCCGGCAGCGAGGACGGCGGTGTCTCCCGCCGCGTGCTCGGTACCTTCCTGACCTGGATGGCCGAACGCAAGGCGCAGGTGTTCATGGTCGCCACCGCCAACCAGGTGCACGAACTGCCGGCCGAACTGTTGCGCAAGGGCCGCTTCGACGAGATCTTCTTCGTCGACCTGCCGAACGCGGAAGCCCGCGCCGAGTTGTTCGCCTTCCACCTGCGCCGGCGCAACATCGACGCCGAAGGCTTCGACCTCCCCACCCTCGCCGCCGCCAGCGACGGTTTCTCCGGCGCCGAGATCGAACAGGCGATCGTCGCCGCGCTCTACGCCGCCCACGCCGCCGGCCATCCCCCGAGCGACTTCCAGTTGCGCGCCGAACTCAAGCACACCCGCCCGCTGTCGGTGCTAATGGCCGAACAGGTCGAGGCCCTGCGCGAATGGGCCTCGGCGCGGACGGTGCCGGCGGATTGATGGTTGGACAAAAAGACCATTTCCTTCTTTGATGTAGAAAGCGACAGGCACACGCCATGGGAAAAGAAAAAATAAGTGACGACTTGGAATCGGCAATTAGAAACCCCTCATTGCAGGACTCGGTCGTAGCACTATTGGAAGTCGCACTGGACTCGGGGATGGAAGACGGCGCCTTTCGCGACATTCCAATACTGGGGTCTATAGTTGGATTCGGCCGAGCCGCCATCTCCATCCGAGACAGAATTTTCATCAATAAACTGGGTTACTTCCTTCGAGAAATAGAGTCTGTTCCATCAGATGAAAGGCGCTCTCTGATTGATGAAATAAATTCTTCAGAGGAAACAACCGTCAAGATCGGCGAAAAAATACTTTACGTCGTGGACAGATGCCAAGACCACGCATCTTCACGGGCCGCCGGCATATTATTCAAAGCATTTCTCGAAAAAGAGATCGACTATCATGAATTTATTGCACTAGCCTCTGCTGTCGATCGGCTTCTTTATTCCGATCTTGTTCGATTCGTGATGGAGAAACGAGCACGGATTCCCGCATGGGAGGCGAATGCATACTTTGGGACATGCCTTGTCAACTTTAACGAATTGGAAACATCTGTCGAAGATCAATGGGATCATGATTCAACTGAACCATACATTGTGACCGGAAATGATCTGACAATGTCTGTAACTGAAATAGGCAAGAAATTCCAAAAAATCCTCAGCGTTCTCAGCACGCAAGAAGAGTAACTGCTCTGATCGCTATGATTCAAAGATCGCAAGACAGGCGTTATCTGGAGGTCTTCGCGTTTTTTTGAAATATATTTGGCGAAAAATGCGCTCACTGCTATCCGTTAGCCACAGTGTCTTGATCTTGATTTACCGGGGCCCCTGGTTGCAGCGGGATTCGCGGATCAGGCCCAAAGGGCGCGCGGCAGGAGGCCGCACGTTTTTCGACCAGCACATGGATGTGCTGTCGAAAAACCCCGCGAAGCCCGCGGACCCGGCGCGCAGCGCCGGGCGCAACCGACGGGGTGTGCTTTCTTTTGGTTACCTTTTCTTTGCACAAGCAAAGAAAAGTCACTCGCTCGCGGCAGCGAGCGAAACCAAGGGCCGAGAGGAAAGCCATGAATGATCGCGGCTGTCGAATCGATCCAAAGCAGGTCCCTCGCCGATGGCTCGGGATGACAGAAGATGGTTGAGTCGGCTCAAGTCATTGAACCACTCAAGAAAAACGTGGGGAGAGTTCAGGCCAAGGCCCACCGCAACCGATACAGGATCACCTGACGCTGCGCTTGCGCAGCAACGCGCGAGCCGCGGCATGCACCGCTTCCTTCAGCGCCTCCGCCGAGGCGCCCAGGTCCCGTTTCATGAAACCCGTGGCGGTGACGATGAAGATCGGGCTGTCGCGTCCGGGCGGCGCGCCCTGGATGCTGCGCATCGGTACGCGGAACCAACCCGCTTCGCTGCTGCGAACGCCGCTTCCGCGCACTTCGAGCAGGCCGATCTTGCTCCAGGCCTCGTGCGCACCGCGCAGACCGCAGAAGGAGTTCATGCTGTTCGCTTCCGTCAGCAGCGTACGCATCTCGCGACTGGCCTGAGCGTCCACCAGCCTGTTCCGGGCGATGGCCGCGAACAACTTCGTCAGCGCGCGCGGCGACGCGGCGTGTCCGCCGGTGGAGACGGGCGCCCCCCGCCAGACGGCCAGATCATCGTAGCGTTTCGGAATCCAGATGCCCTTGCCCGGCCCGTCGCAGAGCCCTTCGGCGCGCAGTGCGCCGTGCAGATACTGGAACCCGATCGCCTTCATCAGACCGCAGGCCGCATTGTTGCCGCTGATCGTGATCGCGGTCTCCAGGTTCTGCCTGGCGGAGCGACTGAAGTCGATCCGCTGAGGCGGACCATCGAACAATCCGTCGATGTCGGGGAAATCGGCGCCGTAGCGCGGAAAGGCGCGCGACACTTCGCTCTTCCAGTAATGCCCGGCCACGCGCAGAAGCTGGTGTTTTTCGCGCGCTTCCACCTCCACCGCCAGCGCGCGCAACTGGGCGCGCAGACGATACAGCGCGACCATCACGCCCACCTTGGCGAGGCTGTCGCAGGCGACGGCCCTGTCGTCCGACCCGCGCGAGGAGCAGGCGAAATCGAGCACCGGGACCTGGTCGTCCGGGCCACGCAGCAGATCGGTGGCGTCGGCGATCGCCAATTGCGCGCCGGGCTGTCCCCTGAGCGCGGCCCGCAGATCCCGGGCGAGCGCCTCGTCCGGCTGCAGCGTCAACGGCTCCGTGCTGGGCATCGCCGCGAACGGCCGGACCGTGGGCTTCGGCGAGAAGATCGCGCGGACATGGTGCTTCGCTTCGACCGGGCCGACCTTGAGGCGATCGCCACCGGTCTGCGCCAGCGCTTCGTCGATCATCCAGCGCTGCAGGAAATGTCCCTCCGCCGGACGCGCCTCGAATGCAAGCGATTGACCGTGCCGGACCTGCAACGCCTCGCCGGTGCCGGACTCCGGTTCGATCCGACCCTCGCTCGCCTCCGCGTCCTTCTGCGGGGTCGTGCGTATCGACCAGACGATCGGCTCGAACTCGACGTGCACCGTCGTATCGCGACTGATGCCCGGCACACGAAATTCCGGTTCCGTATGCCCCATCCCGCCGTTGCAGTACCAGTCGAGGACCTTGTACCCCGGCTTCGGCTTCGCAACGATGTCGACATCGGTGCAGATCGGCACCGTGATCCTGCCGCAGGGTTTCACGGTGCCGCCGTCGCCGGCCGAAATCGTCACTTCCACCGTGGACATCGTCGTTCCCTCGCGCAAGCATCGAGGGCAGTCTGCATCAGATTCCGCGGCACCCACAACTCTCCGCTTCACCCCCGCCGCAGCGGCAGGAACCGACTGTTGCGGAGCAGCGCCGCCGAGATCAGCGACACGAGGACACCCACCGGGAAGATCTCGGTGAAGGTGATCGGCATACGGTACAGCGGGTTGGCGTACTGCACGCGGAAGGCCTCCAGTTCGGCGGCGACCTTCGCCAGTTCGGCGGCGCTGGCGCCCGCGGCGCGGCGCTGTTCGAGCAGCATCTCGGCGTATTTGGCGCCGTAATCCATGCCGGTGACCGCCAGCGCGGCTTCCCAGGCCAACACGTAGAACACGCCGGCGACGAGGCTGATGGCCAGGCCCATGCCGAACGCCGGCCAGAACCGGATCACCCCGCCCAGGGCCTGATCGCGGTGGCGTTTGATGCCCATGAAGACCGCACTCAACGCCAGCAGCATGGCGCTGTAGCCGATGAGCATGCCCACGCCCATCGAGGGCGGGTGGTCGGCCATCGCGACCGTGGTGCCGAACAGGATGCCGCCGACGATCAGGCCGGCGACGCTGCCCCAGAGCAGGATGCTGCGAAACATGGGTGTCCCCTTTTGCGTTGAGAAGTGCCGCCATTCACCCGCGCCGGGGCGCCCGGGGCAATCGCCCGAAGGGGTGATTCGGGCCTTGTCGCCCGTCATCACGACCCGGGCAGGTGGAATCCGGGGCGGATCAGCCCAGGATGCCCAGTTCGCGCGCCCGCCGGATCGCCTCGGTCCGGCGTCGCGCGCCCAGCTTCTCGTACAGCCGGGCGACATGGGTCTTGATGGTGTTGGGGGAGACGTCCAGCAGGATCGCGATCTCCTTGTTCGACCGGCCCTCGGCCAGCGCCTGCAGCACGCTCAGCTCGCGTGGGCTGATCCCCAGCGACGCCACCGCCTGCGGGTTGCCGTCGAAAGGCAATGGCTTCTGCCCGCCGAGCACCCGCGCCCCAAGCCACACCCCCAACGCGAGGAAGCCGGCCGCGATCAGGAAGAGGGTGATCTCGTCGGAATGGGCACGGGCCAGTCGGCGATAGTCCAGCCAGGCCAAGGCGAGGGTGCCGGCCGCCAGCAGCGCGCCGTAGAGGATGACCCGCTTCCACATGCCCGACCCCTCGCCCGTGGCGGACCCGGCCCGCGCCCGACGGGCGAGTCTATCGCCGCAGCCTGCGCGGCTCCAGCACGGGCCACGGTGCCGACCTCATGCGCGCCGGATCGCGGTCGGCACCGGCCCGTCCTGATCGTCGAAGGCGTAGGCGTACGCTTCCTTCATGTCGACCTTGCCGCTGTCGGTATACACCAGCAGCCTTTCGCCATCCGTCCGCGTCTTGACGATGCCGTAGGCGCTGCGGCTGAAGGCGAAGAATTCGCCGCGCTTTTCGCCGTCCTTGCGGTCGGTCAACCGCGCCCAACCTTCAAGATCCATGAATGCGACCAACTCCGTCACGAAGATCAGCGGTTCCGCCACTCGCGAATGACGACCGAGCGCGCCCATGAGCGTGGCCCGGGGATGGATGTATTCCTTGCTCGCGGATTCGTCGCCACTGGAGACAACACTGACGACCGGCGAGACCATCTGGATGAAAGCGCCGGAGAAATCCGCGGAACCATGATGCGGTACCTTGAAGACTTCCGAACGCAGATCGATTTCGCCGGCCTGATGGTTCCTGGCCAGAATCCGCCCGGCTTCGTCGTTGAGATCGCCGGAGAACAGGAAGGCGAATTTCCCGTAGCGCAGATGCAGGACGATCGAATGGCCGTTGATGGTGTGGGAAACCGAATGACCGCCGAAACCCTCTGCGCCGGTCTCCAGCGATTCGTGCCCGATCCTCGGCCCCTTCGGCGGGTTGCCCAGGAACTTCAGCCCGGTCACGCCGTCCTTCGAGGTCAGGAACGGGCCCAGCACGCCGACCTCGATGTCCTCCTCGCGCAGGAAATCGAAGGCGGCGTCGTCGCCGTAGGCGAGCCGGCGGAACTCGATCGCGCCGCGTTCGCGCCAGGCGTCGAGGGCCCGCTTCCACCTGCGGAACGGCGCGTTCATCTCCTCGTCGGGAACCGCAAGCAGATCGTCGACCAGTCCGGTGATGATGGTCTGGCCATCGACGCTTTCGATCGGACCAAGCCGCAGTTTTTCGGGAATGCTGTTCCCGGCGGCGTCCTCTTCGGGCCGCTTCACCAGACCGTTGTGGTAGACCCTGCGCGGCGCGATGAACAGGCGCTTGCGCGGCTCCGCGTTGGTTTCCGAAACATGGATCTGGGTCAGGCCCTTGAAATGATCCGCATCGCCGTGGGTGACGACGATGCAATCGATCTCCTTCGGTTCTTCGTTGCTCGATCCGCGAAAACGCGCGGCGAGGTAACGCGCGAACATCTGGTTATCGCCGCCGTCGATCAACACCACCTTGCCGGCGGGCGTTTCCACGACCGCGCCGTCGCCCTGCTGGACATCGACGAAATTGACCTTGAGTACACGGTTGTCGCGCCGCGGGATCGCGACCTCGCCCGGCGCGATGCCGGAGGTGCGACGGGGGCAGATGAAGGCTTCGATCTCGACCGGCAGGATGCTGCCGTCCGGTCGCTTGTCGAATTTGACGGTGCGGATGCGCACATGTTCGTCGGTGACTTCCTCGACTTCGACGTAATCGCCCCAGGCGAGGGTATGCAGGAACCCTTTGCGATCCGGCGCTTCGTAGACATCGGCCAGATCGACATCGATGACGCACTTGCTGCCCATACCCCCCCTCCCTGCCGATATCCTCGGCGATCGTTGCTGCCTGCAAACCGGGCCACGCGGTCGGGCCGCGCTTCGTGGCACTCATCCTACTCGCGCATTGCGGACGACGGAACGCTTCGCGACACCGACGCGGCATCAATCCGGGATCGTTGTGCTCGTTGATCGACTTTGTCTATCGAATCGGCAGCTTCATTCGACGCAACCGATCACACCCACCACATCCACCCCGGCAGCGTGAACAGCGACAGCAGCAGCCCGTAGCCCACCATCGCCGCGGCCAGCCGCGGCGCCAGCCCGTGGGCGATGGCGAGGGCCGCGGCGGTGATCATCGGCGGCATCGCCGCTTCCAGGACCACGACGCGGGCGACATCGCCGTGCAGTCCCAGCCAGGGCGCCAGCGCCCAGGCCAGCGCCGGCAGCGCGAGGAGCTTGAGCGCGAGACCCGCCGCCAGCGGTCGCAGCTCCTCGCGCGGCAGGGCGAACCGCACCGACAGCCCCACCGCCAACATCGCCAGCGGCAGCAGCGCGTCGGACAGACTGCGCAGGACGAAATCGATCCAGGCCGGCGGCTGCGCCGGCATCAGCGCGAGCCCGACCACCAACGCCAACAGCGGCGGGAAGCGCAGGATCCGCTGGGCCATCTCGCGCGCACCCGGGCGCGCGCCCTCGCCGCCATGGCCGTAGCGCGCCAGCACCCACAGACCGAACGTGGACATGATGAGGAAACTGCCGAACTGATCGTAGATCACCGCATAGGGCAGCGCGTGTTCGCCGACCAGCGCGCGGGTCAGCGGATAACCGAGAAAGCTGGTGTTGCCCAGCGCGACCGTCAGCAGCAGCACCGCGCGCACCTCCCCGCACAGGCGCAGCGCATGCGCGACCAGCGCCACCGCGGCCACCGTCGCGAGCAGCATCAACCACGGCATTGCCACCACCGCGAGCAGCGCCGGCCGCCAGTCCAGTTGCGGCGCGTAGCGCAACACCGCCGCCGGGAGGCAGACGTACAGCACCACCAGATTCAGGGTCTGCGCCGCGTTCTCCGGCAACGCGCGCAGGCGCTGCAGCGCGTAGCCCAGCGCGAGCATGCACAGGATGAAGGCGAAGGCGCTATCGGTCATCGACGCATATCGCGGCCGGGCGCTGCCGGGTCAATGCCCGGCACCGCTGCGGCGCACTTCATGGCTGCGATCCCAACCCGGCGGCGGCGTCGGCGGATAGCCGGCCTCGGCCACCAGTTGGCGCATCAACCCGCGTTCGGTGATCTGCGGCGCGCCGAACAACACCTGCCGATAGCGGCGTACGAATCTGCGCTCGTCGTCGCGATACGCATCGCTCGTGCGCGCGATCAACCATTCGCCTTCGCGCCTGTACGCTTCGGCCTGCGCGCGCTCCGCCGGGTTCGCCGCCAGTCGCACGGCCATGCCAGCTCCGACCGACTCCGCGACCAGGATGTCGCTGCGCTGCATCAGCACCTGTGCGACCCAGCGGCATTGTGCGCGCCGCAGGCCGGTCATCGCCTGCGCCCGGCAGGGGGCCGCCATGCGCTGGAACGTCGGTTGCGCCACGGCCGACCAGAACGCGATCGCCATCGCCATGTCCTGCTCTTCGCGCGCGATCCCGGGTTGCGCGGTGAACGGGCGCGACTGCGCGGGCATCGATGCCCGCGACAGGCGCAGGACGAGCGTCCGCAACATGTCGTCGTAATGGCTGTCGAAGACATCGGTCGTCTGCGCCTGCTCGAATCGCAGCGACTCGGGGAGCGCCGCATGCAGCACCGGCGCCAGATTGCGCGGTTCCAGCCGACGCCAGCGCGCGATCAAGGCCTGTCGTCGGTTTTCGTCATAGCGTTCGAGATAAATCGCGAACAACAGCGCGATGAGATCGTCTGGCGCGCGACGCTCGGCCTCGTCGAGCCATCCGCGCACGGTGTCGTCCATCCTGCGCGCAGGCGCAGGCGCATCGCCGCCTGCGGGCCCCGCACCGGACAGCGCGGCGTCGCGCAGCATCGCGGCCACCGCCAACGCATGCGGGTCGCCTTGTGCGGCCACCGTCTCGGCCATGGTCAACATGTTGCCCGACTGCGGCTGCGCGGCAGGCGTGGCGGGCGCGGCCGGCCGCGTCGGCAGCGATGGATCGGTCTGCGTCGGCGATGCGTGCTCGACGACGGCCGCGGGATGCGCGAGATCTTCTTCGACGACCGGCGTCTCGGCCTCCCGACGACAGCCGGCCGACGACATCACGGCCAGCAGCAGCAACACCAGCGCCGGCGCGCGCGGCAAGGCAGGAAGCATGATGCGATGGCTCTCGGCGTGAAGGTGTCGGCGGCTGGCGCTCAATACCCCGCCGCCTGCCCGTCCTTGCGCGATTCGCTGGCGCCGATCCAACCGC
Source organism: Lysobacteraceae bacterium (assembly GCA_044345955.1). Classification (GTDB taxonomy): domain Bacteria; phylum Pseudomonadota; class Gammaproteobacteria; order Xanthomonadales; family Xanthomonadaceae; genus Lysobacter_I. The sequence continues at coordinate 6,702 of JBIJAD010000002.1, read as the reverse complement.
CCTGCGGATTGACCATGATCGCCTGATAACCGCCGTAGGGCCCGTCGGCGAAACGCACCGAATGTCCCTTGCGCATCAGCGCGCGGATGGTCTCGTAGGCGAAACCGGTTTCCAGATCGACTTCGCCGCCGTCGTTCATCGGCGTGTTCTGCCCGGCCGGTTCGGTGCTGCCGTCGTGCTGGATGCGCGGCGCGTCGCCGGCTTCCTGCAGGTTCATGCCGAAATCGATCATGTTGATCAGGATCTGCACGTGGCCCTGCGGCTGCATCGCGCCGCCCATCACGCCGAAGCTGAGCCACGGCTTGCCGTCCTTCGTCACGAAGGCGGGAATGATGGTGTGGAACGGCCGCTTGCCGGGCGCGAAGCTGTTGGGGTGCCCGCGCTTGAGTACGAACTGCTCGCCGCGGTCCTGGAAGATGAAACCCAGCCCCGGCGGCGCCATGCCGCTGCCCATGCCGCGGTAGTTGGACTGGATCAGCGAGACCATCATCCCGTCCTTGTCGGCGGTGGTCAGATAGATCGTGTCGCCTTCGTTCAACTCGGGAATGATCCCAGGCTCCGCCGCCTTCATCGCGCGGTCCATCGACATGAGCTTGCCGCGCTCGCGAGCGTACTCCTTCGAGATCAGGCGTTCCACCGGCGTGCGATAGAAATCGGGATCGGCATACGAGGCCGCGCGATCGGCGAAAGCGAGCTTCTTGGCCTCGACGAACAGATGGATGTGTTCGGGGCTGCCGAACCCGTAGGACTTTAGATCGTAGGGCTCCAGCAGATTGAGGATCTGCAGCGCGGCGATGCCCTGCCCGTTCGGCGGCAGCTCCCACACATCGTAGCCGCGATAATTGGTGCTGACCGGCTCCACCCATTCGCCGCGGTGCGCGGCCATGTCCTCGTAGCGCAGGAAACCGTCGTTGGCCTTGAAATAGGTATCGATCGTGCGCGCGATGTCGCCCTTGTAGAAGGCGTCGCGACCGCCGTTGGCGATCATCTCCAGCGTGTTTACGAGGAACGGATTGCGCCAGGTCTCGCCCCTGCGCGGCGCGCGGCCGTCGATCGTGAACTGCTCCTTGAAGCCCGGCCACTTCGACAGCACCGGCACGCTGCGGTTCCAGTAGTAGGCGATCACCTCGTGCACCGGATGGCCGTTGCGCGCGTAGGCGATCGTCGGCGCGAGATTCTGCGCCATCGTGCGCCTGCCGAACTTCGCGTGCAGCGCGAACCACGCATCCACCGTACCCGGCACCGTCACCGGCAGCGGCCCGTGCGGCGGAATGTCCTTCAGCCCGCGGCGCTCGAACTCCTCCGGCGTCAGCGCCTTCGGCGACCGCCCGGAGCCGTTGTAACCGTACAGCTTGCGCGTCTTCGGGTCCCACACGATCGCGAACAGATCGCCGCCGATGCCGTTGCCGGTCGGCTCCATCAACCCGAGCGCCGCATTGGCCGCGATCGCCGCATCCATCGCACTGCCGCCGGCCCGCATCGTGTCGAGCGCGATTTGAGTCGCCAGCGGATGCGAGGTCGCCGCCATGGCGTGCGGCGCGTAGACCTCGCTGCGGGTGGCGAACGGTTTGCCGGTGACGCGATCGGCGGACATGGCGGGGCCTCCGATCATCAGACCGGTGGACACGGCGAGCGCAGCGGCCAGGGCTGCGGGCAACAGACGCATGGGGCACCTCATCGAGCGGACTGCGAGGTGCACAGGGTACCGCGCCTGCGGTCTTGCGGGAGGGCGGGAAGCTCGGCCGATGCGCTTTTTGCGGGAGGACCGGAAGGCCCGACGTGGGCGTTGGCGAGGCCGGAAACATCGGCGACCATCGGCTGGGTCTTTCGCACGCAGCGAGGCCGTGATGGCGCCGGGACGACGACCCAGCCTACGGCCTGATTCTCTTGGTTTCGCTGATCGGTCGAATCGAAGGCGAGGAGTGGATATTGGCTTTCGCAGGTCCCATAAACCGCAGGCATCATGCGTCACGATACATCGGCGACAGCGGATGGAAAGAAGAAGGCGCATGACCCTTCGCTTATGGATTCTGCTCGCATGCCCCTTGCGATCCCAGAGGCGGACGTTGGCTGGCAAGCCGGGATCTTGTTGCGCTCTGATTGAGCCTCTGCCGCCATGCAATTCGGGTCATGACAAGCGATCGGAGCAGCGCGTCTCGGCCCACCCGGGCCTTCCACAACAACCTCTGCACGAGTCTGAACAACCGTTTTTTTTGCGCTCACGGCCGCGGATACCGCAGCGGCTGTGCGGGTATCCCCGATGTTCGGCATCGGCGGCGGGTCGAAACGCGGTCGCCATGGGGCTCGCTTCGCGGTTCGTTCGGATCGCACGGTTATCGATAGGCGATATGAATCGATTCAGGCGATCGGAGTGCGGATGCGATGCGCTTTCGATATGCGAAGGTGATGGTTTATCTGTTGCTGATTCTTCCGCTCTATTGAATTCTTTCTGCAACAACGTGAATCGATCACACGACGGATCGCATTGCGCTTGAAAGCGCGGCGATTCATGCAGGGACGCGATGCTTTTTCGCGGAAAAATGATGTGGATTGTGATCCGCTTCTCTTCCGCAGCGAATGCGGATGCGCATCATCGTGGCGCGGTTTCGTGCCGCATCCGGAACCGCAAGCGGCCTTCATAGAAGAAGGCCATGGACTCAGGACGTGTGGTTCACGCAAAGGAGCAAGGATGATGAAGCTGAAGAGAACGCTGTCCTTATTGCTGTTGACAGCCGCGATGGCGGCGACGCCGTTGCTTTCGGCGCAGGACTCGACCAATCCGGTGGACGAGGTCGGCGCCAATCACAATCGCGCGCTCGACTGTCTCATGCGCGACGACGGGCCCGCCGACGCCACTGCGTTCGAGCGCGTGGTGACGGTGTGCGGTTACGATCCGGGCGTGTCGGTGGATGCGTTCGTGGAGCGCAACAAGCCGCTGCTCGATCTGGACTACGATCTGCCGATCGCCAAGCACATAGAGGCGTTCCGCGACAGTTACAGCGACGAGGAGTTCGCCTACTTCGCGAGGATCGACGCCGCGCTGGAGAGTTCGGAAGATCACAAGCAGGTCGATGAGTCGCTGGCCGCGCTGGAGCAGGAAGCGGTCGCCAAGCTCGACGCGACGTCGACGTCGTCCAGGAGCGTGCTCGGTGCGATCAGCACCGCGCGTCATTCGCTCGCCTACTGGCAGCCTATCTACGCGATCGAGCCGATGCCTGCGGGCGTCGCGTGGTGGCCCTGGCGCTGGCGGCTGTACTGGGCGATCCGCGCCGACATCATCGGCTACCTTTACACCGGTAGCTGGGGTGCGGCGGCGGTGATCTCCTACTACTACTGGCGCTGGTGGTGGTGGTGGCGTTGGTGGTGGTGGTGGAAGTGAGCCTGGACGCCTCGCCTGCGGCCTCCGACCGCTGACGATCCACCCGACCCCGGAGCGCATGGCGCTCCGGGGTTTTCGTTGTCGGCGCAAAGGCGCGCTGAAAAACCACTCGCCAAGAAATGGCGCCAAGAGATGGGGACACCCGCTTTTCGACGCAGGCCCAAGGCCCGGGCCTGAGCGGTTGGGGTCCGTGCGAAGCCCACATCCTCCGCCGCCGCAAGGGGCGATGTGCGTGGGTGGGCGACGCGCGTGGGGAACAGCGGCGCGTCAGCCGTTGCGCGGTGCGCCAAAACCTGCGATCAGGGCGTCGTTGTCGATCGCGGGGGAGTACAGCCAGCCTTGCACGGCGTGGATGCCGCAGGCGCGAAGGCAGTCGGCCTGGGCGGGGGTTTCGACGCCTTCGCCGACGATGTCGATCTCGAGGCTGCGTGCGAGGCCGACGAGGGCCTGGACGATGGCGAGGTCGGCGCGGTCGTCGGGGAGGCCGGCGGTGAAACTGCGGTCGATCTTGATGGTGTCGATCGGCAGGTGCTTGAGATAGCCGAGCGAGCAGTAGCCGGTGCCGAAGTCGTCGAGGGCGACGCGCACGCCGAGGGCGCGCAGGCGGTGCAGGGTTTTCGCGGCGGCGGCGGGTTCGCGCAGCAGCAGGGTTTCGGTGAGTTCCAGGCACAGACGCTGCGGCGGCAGGCCGCTTTCGGCGAGCGCGGTCTGCACGTCGTTGGCGAGGCCGGCTTCCTCGAACTGGCGCGCCGAGACGTTCACGCGCAGCAGCGGGCGTTCGCCGTCGACTTCGGGCCAACGCATCGCGGCGGCGCAGGCTTCCAGCAGCACCCAGCGGCCGAGGCGCACGATCAGGCCGGAGGATTCGGCCGCTTCGATGAAATCGGCCGCCGGCACGATCTCGCCGTCTTCGCGCCGCCAGCGCAGCAGGGCTTCGGCAGAACGCCAGCGGCCGCTGCGCAGATCGACTTCGGGCATGTAGTGCAGCAGCAGGCGGTTTTCGGCGAAGGCGTCGCGCAGGCGCTGTTCGACGCGCATGCGTTCGAGCAGGCTGCGGTGGCGGTCGGCGTTGTACACCTTGCAGCGGCCGATGCCGTTGGCGCGGGCGCGCAGGCTGGCGTTCTCGGCGTTGCGCAGCAGAGTGTCGGCGGAAGGGGCGGCGAGGTCGCGCGAGAAGGCGAGCCCGGCGGTGGCGGTGGCGGCGTAGTCGGGGCCGTTCGCGTCGTGTGCCTCCTGATGCAGCGCATCGAGGCAGCGTTCGGCGAGTTCCAGCGCTTCGATCTCGCGCAGGTGACGATGCGGAATGATCGCGAAGCCTTCCTCGCGCACGCGCGCCAGCGCGGCGATGTCGCCGACCAGGGCGCGCAGGCGTTCGGCAGCGGCGACCAGGAAACGATGGAAGGCGTCGATGGCGCCGGGCATGCCGCCGGCGGGCGGATCGATGTGGATATGGATCACGACCAGACCGGCATCGCCCTCGTGCAGCGGACGCAGCGCGCTGTGCGCGACTTCGAGCAGGTGATCGCGATTGGGCAGTTCGGTATGCGGATCATGGCGTTCGAGATAACGCAGGCGGCTTTCGATCTCGCGGCGACGGGCGATTTCGTAGGCCACGGCCACGTAATCGCCGATGCTGCCGGCGAAGGCGTAGTCCTCGGGCGTCCACACCCGCGCACTGCCGACGTGTTCGTGGCAGACCACGCCGAGCAGGCGGCCTTCGGTGCGGATCGGCGCATCCAGCAGCGAGTGGATGTGGTTGCGGCGCAGGTATTCGCCGAGCGCGCGTTCGGAAGCGGTGACCGCGCCGTCGGCATCGACATCGGCGACGTCGATGACGCGAACCTCGCCGAGCTGTTCGCCGTAATCGCCTTCCAGCGGCAGTTGTTCGGCGAAACCGGGCGCGTTGTGGCGGTCGTCGCTGCGGGTGTAGGCGTGGACGCAGTGCAGGCGATGTTGGCTGTCGTCCAGGCGCCAGACGTTGACGCGCTCGATGCCGAGGGTTTCGGCGGCGATTTCGCAGATCAGGCCGATCGCGGATTCGAGGGTGCAGTCCTCGTGCCAGACCTGACGGCCGAGCGCGACCAGTGCATGGTTGTGCCTGCGGGCACGCGCGCCGCGCTCGATTGCGTTGTGGCTTCCCGCGCTCGCCGTCATCGCCCCCGGTCCCCGAGACTGAAAGCCGGAGCCGGTAAGGCCGCGGTCTTTTAAGCACAGGATACGCAAAAAACGGCTCGCGTCGGCCAGAGTCTCTTGGGCGAAGCGGAGGTACGCGGCATGCCGCGTGCCCGTCGGATCAGTTCGCCTGATCAGTTCACCGTGCAGGTGAGCACGATCGCGACCGAGCCGCCGTTGGGCAGCGTCGGGATCGTCGCACCCGCGCCCTGGAGTGCGGCGACCAGCGCCGCGCCGGTGGGTGCGGGGCAGCTCGCGCCGCCGCCGGCGGTGCATGCGGCGGTGGTGCAGGTGAGGCCGGTGGGCGCGGGATCGGTCAGCACCGCACCGTTCGCGGCATCGGGGCCGAGGTTGGTCGCGGTGATCGTATACGTGGCGACCGCACCGGAGACGACGGTGTCTGCGACCTGATCGACCTCGCCGTTCACACCGGGCGTGTTGGTCTTGGTCAGACGCAGATCCGCCAACAGATTGCGCGTATTGACGAAGGTGCAGGTCAGATCATCGCCGGCGACCGGCGTCACGCTGAAGCTGGTGCCGCTGCCGGAAGGCGTCTGGCCGCCCGACAGGGTGTTGGCGCAACTCCAGGTGGTGGTGTAGTTGGCCAGATTGGCGCCGGAAGCGCCGACTTCGGACAGCGTGTAGGCCGCGGCGATGGTCGCAGGATCGAGCACCGCTGTCCCCGTGGCCGTGGTCGCGCTGCCGGAGGTGGTGACGGTTGCGGGGCCACCGGTGCCGGCGATGCTCAGCGTGAACTGGTCGCCGGCGACGTAACGGCCCAGCGGCAACGACTTCTGCAGGCGCAAGACCGGCTGACGGGTATTGGTGAAGATGCAGGCGATGTTGGCCCCGGCCGCGGTCGCCGCGGCATCGAGGGTCACGGTGCGCGCGCCGAGATTCGGCGTTGCCGTGCCACCGGCGCCCAGCCCGGTGCAGTTGATCGCGGTGAGCGTGAAGCCCGCCGGCGGTACGCCTTCGGTGATCGTGGTGCCGGTGGCGGGCGCGGTCAGCGTCTGCACCGCACCGGAGACCGGCACGCCGGGCGTGACCGTGGTGATGTTCTGCGCGGCGATGCCGTTGCTGCCGGTGAAGCCGAAGGTGCCGACGCCGCCCAGACTGTTCTTGCTGATCGTCACCGTCGGCAGACGGGT
>JBIJAD010000453.1:0-2881 GCA_044345955.1 Lysobacteraceae bacterium | reverse complement strand
GTCGCGGTGCCCTTGTCGGCGGCCACGACGAGGTAGGGATCGTCGCCGTCGTGGCGCACCACTTCGGCCGGGGGCACGATCCTGCCGTCGTTCGAGAGATTGTCGGTGATGTCGAGCAGGCCGTTGATGAAGCGCTTGTAGCAGGCCACGCCCTCGTTGAACCAGGCGTCGCGATCGACCGACGGATCGGGCAACTGCTTGCAGAAGAAGCCGCCCTTGGAACCGACCGGCACGATCACCGTGTTCTTCACCATCTGCGCCTTGACCAGACCCAGCACCTCGGTGCGGAAATCCTCGCGGCGATCCGACCAGCGCAGGCCGCCGCGCGCCACCGGGCCGAAGCGCAGATGCACGCCCTCGACCCGGGGGCCGCAGACGAAGATCTCGCGATAAGGCCGCGGCTTGGGCAGGTCCGGCACCTTCGACGAATCGAATTTGAAGCTGAGGTAGTCGGCCGGGCCGCCGTCGGCGCGCAGGCCGTCCTTGTAGCGGCCGCTGCGGTAGGTGATGTAGTAGTTGGTGCGCAGGGTGGCTTCGATCACGCCGACGAAACTGCGCAGGATGCGGTCTTCGTCGAGGCTGGAGACGCGATCGAGCAGCGCTGTGATCGCGCCGCGGGTCGCTTCCAGTTGCTTCTCGCGGCTGGCGGCGCGCGCGGCGATCACCGGCTCGACTGCGGCCAGCATGGCGGCGTCGCCGCCGGCGAGCGCGGTGAGCTGGCTGCGGAAACGATCGGCGCCGGCCTTGATCTCGGCCTTGCTCTCGCGCCCGGTGGCCGGATCGAAGCGGGCCTCGAACAGTTCGGTCATCAACCGGGCGAGGATCGGATAACGCGCGAACGTCGCCTCGACGTAATTCTGCGAGAACGGCACGCCGATCTGCAGCAGGTACTTGCAGTAGGCGCGCAGCATCGCGATCTGCTTCCACGACAGATTCGCGGCGAGGATCAGGCGATTGAAGCCGTCGTTCTCGGCATTGCCGCGCCAGATCTGGCCGAAAGCCTCCTCGAAGGTCTCGTCCAGATCGTCGACGTTGAGATCGCCGCGACCGGCTTCGACCTCGAAATCCTGGATGAAGGCGACGCGGTCGCCGGCCTCGATCCGATAGGGATGTTCGGAGATCACGCGCAGGCCCATGTTCTCCATCATCGGCATCGCGTCGGACAGCGGGATGTCGTCGTGCAGGCGATAGAACTTGAAGCGCAGGCCGCCTTCCTGATCGCGGCACAGGCTCAGCCGCAGATCGTCTTCGGGCGCGAGCGCGGCCAGTTGTTCGACGTCGTCGGCGGCGACCGCGGCCGACACCTTTTCGATGTAGCCCGCCGGCAGCGCGCGGCCGTAGCCGTTGGCCAGCGCGAGACCGCGCTCTTCGCCGTGGCGCGCGACCAGTTGTTCGCGCAGGTCGTCCGACCAGTTGCGCACGATCGCGGCGAGACGGGCGTTGAGAGACGCGGCATCGGCCACGACTTCCTCGCCCTTGCGCGGCCGCGCCAGCATGTGCAACTGGGCCAGCGGGGAGTCGCCCATCTGCACCGTGGAATCGATGCGGTCGGCATGCAGGGCCTCGCGCAGCATCGCCTCGATGCGCAGGCGCATCTCGGTGTTGTAGCGGTCGCGCGGCACGTAGGCCAGGATCGAATAGAAGCGGCCGTAGCGGTCCTGACGCACGAACAGCCGGCTGCGCACGCGCTCCTGCAGGCTGAGCACGCCGCCGGCCAGTCCGGACAGCTCGGTCTCGGTGCACTGGAACAGTTCGTCGCGCGGCAGTTTTTCGAGGATGTGGCGCAGCGCCTTGCCGCTGTGGCCGGTCGGCGCGAGGCCGGACTGCTGCATCACGTATTCGTGACGGCCGCGGACCAGCGGAATCTCCCACGGACGGCGGGTGTAGGCGCTGGAGGTGTACAGACCGATGAAACGCTGCTCGGACACCGGACGCCCGTCGGCGTCGAAACCGAGCACGCCGATGTAGTCCATGTAGCCCGGACGATGCACGATGGAACGCGCATTGGTCTTGGTCAGGATCAGCGCATCGACCGAGCCCGACTGCGGCATGTAGTGGGCGGCGAGCGTGGACAGTTTGCGCGGCTTGCCGGGCTCCTTGCCGCGCAGCAGGCCGAGCCCGCTCTCGGCGTCGGCGGCCAACACTTCGTCGCCGCCCTGTTTCTTCACCCGGTATTCGCGGTAGCCGAGGAAGGTGAAATGATCGTCCGCGGCCCAGCGCAGGAATTCCTGCGCTTCGCGCCGGCCGGCCTCGTCCACCGGCATGCGCCGGGTGTCGAAGTCGGCCACGATCCGCAGCATCCGGTCGCGCATCGCGGTCCAGTCGGCGACGATCGCACGCACGTCTTCGAGCACGCCACGGACCGCGGACTCGATCGCCGTCGCATCGGCCGCGGACAGGCGGTCGATCTCCAGATGCATCAGCGATTCCGGTGCGCCCTCGCCGATCGCGGTCAGACGGCCGCCGCGGTCGCGGGCGATGCGCATCACCGGATGGCCGAGGACATGCACGCCGAGTCCGCGTTCGGCCAGGGCCATGGTCACCGAATCGACCAGGAACGGCATGTCGTCGTTGACGATCTGCAGCACCGTATGCGGCGATTCCCAACCGTGCTTCGCCAGATTCGGATTGAACAGCCGGACACTGGCGGTGCCGGGTTTGCGCACCCGCGCGAATTCGAGGAAGTCGCTCGCCAGCGCGGCCCAGCCGTCGGGGCCGTGCATCGGCAGTTCGTCCTCGGTCATCCGCCGGTAGAAGGCCTCTGCGAAGGCGTCGGCGTGTTCGCGGCCGGCCTTGCCGGCGCGCGTGCGGATAGCCTGGAAGATCGGATCGAGCAGTCCGGTCTCGCTGGGCACGGACTCGCCGCGCTCGGTCTTGCGGA
>JBIJAD010000114.1:0-10705 GCA_044345955.1 Lysobacteraceae bacterium | reverse complement strand
TCTTCGTCCATCACTGCACTCATGGGTGTCTCCTTTCTCTAGGTTAAACCTGAGCAGGTTTTCACTGGGTCATTACAGTGATGCCGTGCATCCACATCCCCTCCTTCTTGCTGGCCGCGAACTTGTCGCGGATGCGCTCGGAGGTCAGCTCGCGCTCGAACTGGGCGAAGGTCAGCACGACGTTCAGCAGCATCAGGCCCATCGCGTCGGTGGTGTTGAACTGCTGGGTCACCGACAAGAAGGTGACGCCGTGCCGGTCGAAGATCTTCATCAATTCAGAGAAGTCGTACAGGGAGCGGCTGAGGTGATCTTGTCGGCGGCGACGATATCTGACGGCGCATCAGGCCGGCGTAAACGCGAAACCCCTTCGAAATGCAGCGGTCGTCGGGTCCGCTGAGAGCGGTTGTCGCTGTCGATTTGGCGCGCCTGGAGGGGCGAAGGCCCGCGTTGACGCGGCACTGCCGCGTGCGGCTTGAGCGCCATCGCGCCATGCGTGATGGCCGGGAATCCCGACCGAGCGAGTTTCCGCAAGAAAGAATGGCGCGGGTGGAGGGGTGAGCCGTCACGCTTGCGCGGCATTGCCGCGCGTGGCGGCGAACGCCATCGCGCCATGCGCAGCCAGAGTACGTGAAATCCAAACGCTCTCTCAGGCCGGATCGCAGCGTAGCGCAATGGCGCGTACTCCAAGAAAGGCGCATTTTCGGCGGGCCGATGCTGAGGCCGTTACCCCCGCACGCCACCGCCTATGCTCCTCTCACAACATGATCACCAGTGTGAGGAATTGGACACCTTCCGGCGGGGTCGCGTCCGGCATCACGGCGACGATAGTCTGCGGGATGATGGGATCGGTCATTTCGTGAATTCGCAATACATTGGCGAAGTCGCAAGATTACTGCCGCTTCCAGTCCCAGCTGACCAGTGCCATCAAGAGCATCACAGCCCCCGCAAACGGGAACAACAGCCCCAGTACGAGCATCGTCGCCACGATCGGCCGAGGCAAGGACTGACCGCGCGCGTCGGGGACGCCGACGGCGCCGCGCGGACGGCGGCGCCACCACATCACCATACCCGCGATCGTGGCGACGACGATGCCGATGCAGATCGTCAGCGCCAGCCATCGATTGGGTTCGCCGAACTGCCGCCCCATGTGCGCCATGACACCCCACTCCACGGCGCGACCCAGCGGGCTGTACTGATGCCAGCCGATGTCGTGGATGACGTCGCCGTTGCGTGGGTCGATGTAGACGGTGCGCTGGTCTTGCGCCCGCTCGGCCACCAGGCTGATGGTGAATACGCCCTGCGCATCCTGGGGATAGAACACGCGCAATCGCGGCCCCATGCGATCGATGCCGTGCGCGGCCGCGATGTTCATCACCTGCTGCAGAGTGATCGATTCGTGCGACGAATGTGCGTCCGCCGCGAGCGTCGGCAGACCCGCTTGCCGGATCGCCCACGGGAGCGCGGCGAGATCGGAATCGCGATGCGCTGCATGCGGGTCGACGGTCGCTGCGACGGTCGGTGGCGCGCTGAAATTCGGCGTCGGCATCGTCGCTGCGCTCAACGTTCCCAGTTTTGCGAGTTGCCCGCCCCAGAACCCCGACCACGGCAATCCCGACGACACCAAAAAGATCACGCCGACGGCGAGCAGCGCCGAAGGTACCGCATGCAGATCGCGCCAGAACGCGCGTCCCCGCGCACGCAGACGCGGCACGAAGACGCTCCGCAATCGCCAGCGCGCAGGCCACCATAGATAGAGACCTGTCAGCATCATGATCAGCGTGCAGCTCGCGATAAGTTCTACGAACCAGTCGCCGGGCTTGCCGAGCATCAATTCGCCGTGCAACGACGAAACGACGTTCATCAAGCGGCTGTCCTGCGGCAGCACGCCGGTGACGCGCGCAGTCCACGGATCCACGAATACGTTGCGATCGCCGTTGACGGGGTCGGTGATCGTCCAGGTGCTCACATGCGTGCGATCATGCGGCCACGCGACCGACTTTAGCGTGGCCCCCGGAAACGCACGCTGCACCGCTGCCTCCTGCGCGGCCGCGGAGGCCGGCGTGACGCCGGCTTCCACGTTCATCAGATCGCCATACCAAAGCCGCTCGATCTCGCTGTCGTACAGATACAGACCGCCGGTGATCGCCAGCAGCAACAGCACCGGCGCGACCAGCAAGCCCATGAGGAAGTGCCACCGCCAGACTGCGCGATAGGGCGTGCCGCCCGCGGGCGCGTCGTCGCGTGCCTCGCTCATGTCGGCCTCAGAACGCATAGCGCACGCGCAGGCCGATATGTCGCGGGTCGCCCGGCAGCACGCTGAAAACATTGCCCGAAGCCGTGTAGTAGCGCTTGTCCAACGCGTTGCTGAGCGTCAGGCCGATTGACCAATCGTCGCGCGCGTACTGCACGCCAAAATCGACCAGGCCGTAGCCGGGAAGACGCACATCGCTGCCGTTGGTGAGGCGGCGATCGCTGGTGCCGTACGCGCCGGCATCGAACGACCACGGCGTGTCCGCAAGGGCATAGTTCACACGGATTAGCCCGGTCAGCGACGGCGTATCGCCGAGTTCTGCGTTCTCGTCGCCATCGTTGCTGCGCGTCACTTCGCCGTCGAGCCACGCCGCGCCCCAGTTCACGCGCCACGCCGAGGCGATCTGCGACACCCCTTCCAGTTCCAGCCCGCGCACGCGCTGTTCTCCGTCCTGCACGCTGAAATCAGGATTGATCGGATCGGTCGTCAGCGCGTCCTTGCGGCGTATGTCGAAGACCGCCACGCTCAGGCGATGACGCTCGCCGTTGAAGCGCACGCCGGCCTCGATCTGTTCCGAGCGTTCGGGGTCGAAGGCATCGCCGTCGGCATCGCGCGCGCCGAAGATGTTCTCGGTGTCGAAACCGGTGTTGACGCCGCCGAACAGCGACCAGCGTTCAGACAGCCTCAGGTTGGTCGCCAACTGCCAAGTCGTCGCCGCCACTTCGGAGGCATCGCGCACGCCGTTGAAGGTCTGTACGTAGTCGAAGCGGCTATGGCGTAATCCGGCGATGACGTCCCAGCGCGGCGTGAGCGCGATCAAGTCCTGCACATACAGCGCGGTACCGTCGCCTTGACCGGAGAAATCGAAACCGAACGTGGTGGTCGGCGTGGTCGCCGGATAAGTGTAGACCGGTGCGTAGACATTGATCGCGCCGACGTTGCTCAGATTGAATTGCAGGAACGTACTGTCTTCGCGACTGGCTTCGATGCCGACCAGCAGCTGATGGGCGATACGACCCGTCTCGAAACGACCGCTGAGATCCAGCTGTGCGATCTGGTAGTCGTCGTCTTCCGTGCCGAAGCGGCCGTTGCGATTGAGCGTCACGCCATCGGCCTGCATGGCGCGTAGACGGATCTGGCTGAAATCGGTGCGGAAGCCCTGATACTGATAGCGCGGCGTCAGCGTCCACGCTTCCGAAAGCTTGATGTCCGCCCACAACTGGACGAGCGGCGAGTCGGCGGTGAGCGGACGCAGCGAAGGTTCGGCCAGGAACGCGCTTCGCGACACGCGCCCGCGGCCATTGTCGACGACAGTGCCGACTACCGGCAGTCCGGCATAGCCCAGGGTTTCGCGTTCGATGTACTCCGACAGCCAGTGTACCGTCACCGCATCCGAGGCCTGCCAGCGCGCCGCGAGCGCGATGTTGTTGCGGTCGACGTCCTGTCTGTCCACGAACGTGCCGGAGCGCTCGACTTCGCCGGTCAGCCGCGCGGCGAAACGATCGGAGCCGCCGAGCCCGCCGGTCATGTCGAAACCGACAACGCCCTGGTCGTCCGTTCCGACCTGAAGCCAAGCGCTGCCGCCGAACTCGGACTCCGGCCGTTTGGTGATCACGCTGACGATGCCGCCGACCGCAGACTGGCCGTACAGCACCGACGAGGGGCCTTTGAGCACTTCAATGCGATCGACGTTCGACATCGCCGATGCATCGATATCCTCGTAGTAGCGCTGACGCATGCCATTGCGCATCTGATCGGCGAGAAACCCGCGCACTTTCACGCTGAAGCTCTGATAGCGCGAGACTCGGGAGTTACCTGGATTGGCGCTGGGTACGTTGCGCAGCGCATCGCCGATACTGCGCGCACCCTGGGTCTGCAGCAGATCGGCGTCGATCACTTGGACACTCTGCGGCATCCGCGACAGCGGAATACCGGATTTCTCGCCGAAGGCGTCATCGCTCTTGGTACCCGTGACGATCACGGTATCGAGCGCCTGCGCTTCGGAGTCGTCGGAAGTACCCGCACTTTGTGGTGCGGCGAGCGCTTGGCCGGCTAGCGAAAATGCGATCGCGAGCGACAGGGCCGCGATTTTCGGAGTGGAACGGAAGTGTTCGGAGTGATGTGCGTGCTGCATGGAGATCATTTGTCCTGGAGAGTGTGAAAATGTGTCCGGTCCGTAGGCGCATGCGCTGGCGAAATGGAGTTGAGTGGCGCAATGACGCGGATCAGTGGTGTGGAGCGGCGCTGCCGATCGGGCGCACCTCGAAGCGCACTTCACGTGCCTCCGCATGCTCGAAGCGCAGCGTCGCGGTGACGGTGTCGCCTTCTACGAGGCGACGCTTCGGGCCGATGAACATCAGGTGGTAGCCACCGGGCTTCAACGTCATGACGGCCTTCGCGCCGATGGGCAGCCCATCCGTGAGCTTGCGCATCCGCATCACACCGCCGTCCATACTCATGTGATGGATCTCGACGCGATCTGCATCCGGGCTGGTCACCGAGACGAGACGATCGGCCCGGTTGCCGTTGTTGCGGATGGTCAAGAAACCGCCCGCGACCGGAGCGTTCGGCGGCGTCGCGCGGGTCCATGCCTGCTCGATCACGATGGTTCCGCTTTTCGCCGGTTGCGTCGCGCCCGCCGAAAAGGTTGCAGCCACTGCGAGTGCGACGAGCAGCGGCGCCTTACGCAAACAGAAGGTTTCCTTGGTCTTCATAGTTCCACCTCGATATCGTCCAGCAGCGTATGCGAGTGCGTTTTGCGGCCTTCCTTTTCGGTCATCGTCGAGAGCAAAAAAATAGCCCAGGCGATCAGCCAAAACAGCGCGAAGAAAAAGAATGCTTCCATGTCTCATCCTCCCTTCGTCATCGCCGGCATGTCGCGCGCGATGCGTTTCGCGCGCTGGATGAAACCCGGGAACATCCCGCCGATCATCTCCACTACGGCTTTCGGCGCGGTCTCGGGCGTGCCGGCATCGAACGGCGGCTCCGGCGCGTATTCGGCCAGCAGCTGCACGCCCTCGGCATAGGCGCGGTCGCGCAGTTCGGCGGTCATCGCAAGCCCCAGGTCCAGGCCCGCCGAGACGCCCGCGCCGGTCATGCGATTACGGTCGCGCACGACCCGTTCGTTCACCGGTATGGCGCCGAAATCCGCGAGCACATCGCGCGCGACCCAATGCCCGGTGGCGCGATAGCCGGTCAGCAAGCCTGCACGCGCGAGCAGCAGCGAGCCGGTACAGACCGACGTGACCCATTTTGCGCGCGCGCCTCGATCGGCGACGAACGCGACTACAGCGGTATCCTCCATCGCATCGAGCACGCCGCCACCGCTGCCGGGGACGAACAGCACGTCGAGATCGGCAGGGCACTCGTCCAGCGTGGCCGTCGGCACGATCGCAAGCCCGGTGTCGCTCATCACCGGTTTGCGCTCTTTCGCCACCAGTTGCACGGTGGCGCCCATCAGACTGGCGAAAAAATACTGCGGCCCGACCAGATCCAGTGCGGTGAAGCCCGGGTACAGCAGCATAGCGATGTGATCGTTGCCCATCCACGAAGCGGGCATCGCGCTCATATCGTGGTCCGGCATGACGGGTTTTGCCGATGACGTTTCGGCGGCAGTGGCTTGCCCCGCACCGGCGATCAGCGCGGAAGCGATCGAAGTCGCGGTGATCAGAAACTCTCTGCGATTGCTCATGGTGTGCTCCTCAGTAGTCGACGCGGAAAGTCGCCAGCAGCGTGCGCGCTGCGCCCGGCTGGTTCCAGTCGGTGACGTGTTGATGGTTGCCGGTGAAATACTCGCGGTCGAACAGATTGTTGATATTGAGCTGCAAGTGGCCTGTCGCATCGCCAAGCGCGAAGCGATACGCCGCCATCGCATCGACGCGCGCATAGCCCGGCAGCACGAACGTGTTGCCCTGGTCGCCCGCGCGCCCGCCCTGCGCGAACACGCCACCGCCGAAGGTCCAGCGCTCGCCCAGTGCATAGCGCGCCCAGACGCTGCCGCTGTGCCGCGGTACGTTCGGAAGGCGCTTGCCCGCGAAGGCTTCGTCGCGGGTGACTTCGGTCTGCGTGTAGGCGTAGGACGCGATGACCGCGAGGTGTTCGGTCACCTGACCGGACACGTCCCATTCGAGCCCGCGCGCGCGCGCTTCGCCGACCGCGATGGTGTCGAAGAAGCCGCTGATATCGGGCACGTAGTTGGCGATATTGCGCTTGGTGAGCTGATACAGCGCGACGGTGGAGGTCAGCTTGCCGCCGTTGGCCTGGAACTTATGGCCGATCTCGTACAGCCGCGCCTGTTCGGAATCCAGCGATTCGCCGGCGAGGTTGCGGCCGTTGTTGGCGGAGACGCCTTCCTGAAACTGCGCGTAGACGCTCTGGTTCGACGCGAATTGCCAGACCGCACCCAGTCGCGGCGTGGTGAAACGCTGATCGTTCTCGCGCGTGTCGGGTGTGCCGAAGCGCGCGCTGCTGCGGTCATGGCGCACGCCGGCGATCAGCTCGACGCCGTTACCGAACGCGATCTGGTCCTGCACGTAGACGCCGGTCCAGCGCGTGCGGCCTTCCTGATCGAACAGCGGTGTTGTGCTCGGATCGAGCGGGGGCACTTGGCCATACACCGGATTGCGAATATCGATCGACGGCCCCGGTACGAAGCCGGTGGTCTTGCTGTCGAAACGGTCGCGATAGGTATCGACGCCGATCAGCAGCGTGTGCTGCGCGCTGCCGGTGGAGAGTTTGCCGACCAGATCGGCATTGAATTGATACAGGCGACGGTCGCGCTGCGGTTCGTCGTTGTAGAGGCGGTCGATACGGCCGGTGGCGATCAACCCGGCTTGTCCGGAGAAAAAAGTGGTTGGGATTAGATCGTACTGCTCACCGTCCTGATCCAGCGCCAGCGCATGCACGTTGAGCGTCCAACGTTCCGAGAGCGTCTGCGCCAAGTCGATGCGCGCGATGCTGTTGTCCTGCCGCGACAGCGGGCGGCCTTCGTTGAACTGGTGGTCCCGATCGATGTCCGCGGGACGGTTGCCGATCGCGGGAATGCCGTAATCGTTGCGGTAGCGCTGGCGACTGCGTTCCAGGCCGAAGCTCAGCCGGGTGCGGTCGCTCGGCACCCAGGCGACGGCGGCCGACAGTGCGCTTAAGCGGTCTTCGACGAAATCGCGGTTGGAAGCGTTGTCGTCGTAAGACATCGCCGCGCGGCCCTGCCAGCGCTGATCCTGGTCGAGCGCCCCGAATACTTCGGCGGCGCCTTGCCTCAGCCCGAACGAGCCGCCGGTGGCGGATACGCTGAAGCCGCGCTCGGCCTGCGGCTGGCGGGTGACGACGTTGATCAGGCCGCCGGGTTCGGCGCGCCCGTACAGCACGCTGGCTGGGCCTTTGACCACTTCGACCGATTCGATATCGCTCATCGCCACCGGCAGGCCCTGGACCTTGGTGCCGTTGAAGAAATAGCTGGAGGTGGTGGCGCCGCGCGCGCTCATCGAGACCGTGGGGAAGCCGCGCACTATCAGCAGCGGCAGACTGCCGCCGTTGAAGCCGAAGTCGGCGCCGGTGCCCGCGACGTTGCGCACAGCATCGGCGATGTTCAGCGCGTTCTGGTCTTCCAGCACGGCGCGCGGCACCACCTGCACGTTCTGCGGCGTGCGCAGCGTGGGGGTGTCGGTTTTGGTCGCAGTGCGCGAGGGAGGCGCCTGATACGACGGGCGCGCGCCGATCACTTCCACCGTATCCAAGGTTTCGGCGGCGGAGGGTGGCGATGCAGGGTCTGCCGCTGAGGGCTCGGCAGCGAGTGCGGAACAAGCGTGGACTTGAATCAGGGCGGCCGCGACGGCCACGGGCAACAGCGACGCGCGCGGCATCGCTGAGAAGGCGAACGACATGGGGAAGGCTCCAAAAACGACACAAGGCCGCGTCGGCGATGGCGGACGCGGTCGGAATAAGCGGTTTGTGCGTTCAGGCTTTGAGCGGCGGGCCGCGGGATCCGAGGCCGAGGGGATAGACCCACGTGGACGTGCGCGAAAGCCGGACGGACGGCATGCCCGCCGCCCGCAGCGCCGGCACCGGCACGAACAACGCTGCGGGCGTCACGGCCGATGCGGAAAGGGCGCAATAGTCGCAATCCGCGTGCCGATGCGGCACGGGCGGGGGACGCTCCTCTTCTTCGGACGTCAACCCGAAGCTCGCGGCTTCCAGCGCGGCGAGACCGGCATCGTAAGCGAGACCGCGGCTGGTGCACATCGCCCCCAGCAAGGGCTCAGGATTGCCCTTGGCAGGCAGCGCGTATGAGTCGGCTCCCTGCAGAGGCTGTTCGAGCGACTGCGACATGAGACGCCCGATGCTCGGCAACAGCGTTAGCAGCAGCATCGCCACCAGGGCAATACAGGCCATCTGTCGCTGAAAGAGCAGCTTTCGGGTCATAGCGGCATTCTAACAATTCCTGGGGCGAGGCCGACGCTCATGTCGTCATGCCCGCCCGCCAGCGTCTCTGATCCTCCCACAGCATCGGCGGGTTGATCGCCAAGGCGAGGAGTTGGACGCCCTCCGGGATTGTCTCATCGAGGATCGCGGCGACGATGTCCGGAGCCAGCAGGGTCAGGTTGATGTGCCGGGCGACGTAGCTGTGGTTGGTGTGCTCGCGGCGGGCGATGTCGCACATCGAGGCGGCCTCGCCGGTTTCCAGCATCCGCAGCCAGCGGTGGCCGCGGGCCAGCGCCAGTTGCAGCGGAGTGGCCGCGAGGCGGGTCGCTGCCACGCGCTCCGCGCCAGCGACCGTCACCACACGCCTGCCACTGCGCCGCTTCAGGGCGATGGTGACGTTCAGCACGACGCTCCCGTCGCTGGCGACCACCTCGGCCACCGGCCCGGATACGGTCAGCATCGGGCCGCTCATGCGCCGACCTCTTCGGCGGTCTGCCTTGATTCGGCGGCGAGAGTGCCAACGCCACCGGGGAGGAGACGCAGTTCCAGGTTCGTCGGCGTCACGATGACCTTCTCAACCAGCAGGCGGACCAGCCGCTGTTGCTCAACCGGGAAGAGTTGGTCCCACACCCGCTCGACCTGCGTCATCGCCACCGTGACCTGCGCTTCGTCCAAGGTCGGATCAAGGGCGATGGCCTCCGGGATCATGGCTGCGATCATCTCCGGCGCACGCAGCACCTGCCGCAGCTGCGCGACCACGGCCGCCTCCAGTTCCCCCGCCGGCAGGCGCGGGAGGCCGGATGACGCCTGCCCCTCGTGGATGTCGCGCGTGCTGAGGTAGTAGCGGTAGGTGCGGCCGTTGGCCTTGGTCGTGTGCCACGGCGTCAGGGCGCGGCCGTCCGGGCCGATCAGCAGGCCCTTCAGGAGGAATGTCACCTTGCCTTGACGCGCCGAACCTGCACGCACGGGGCCACTGACCTGAAGACGCGCATGCACCTCGTCCCAGAGGACGCGGTCAATGATCGGTTCATGTGTTCCCTCGAAATACTGATCGCGGTTCTTGAGTTCGCCGAGGTAAGTTCGGCAGTGCAGCATCTTGAAGATCGTGCTGCGATCGTGCGGCCTGCCGATATGTTGCCGTCCGGTCTTCGCCGTCCACGATTTGTTGCACCAGCCGCGCGCGCGGGCCTCCTGCGCCACCTTCATCATCGAACCCACTTCGAGAAAGCGACGAAACAACGTACGGACCTGCTCGGCCTCGTCCTCGTTAATCACCAGCCGGCGATCCTTCACGTCGTAACCCAGCGGGGTGATGCCGTGCATCCACATGCCCTTCTTCTTGCTGGCTGCGAACTTGTCGCGGATGCGCTCGGATGTCAGCTCGCGCTCGAACTGGGCGAAGGTCAGGAGGATGTTCAGCAGCATCCGCCCCATCGCGTCGGTGGTGTTGAACTGCTGGGTCACCGACACAAAGGTCACGCCGTGTTTGTCGAAGATCTTCACCAACTCGGCGAAGTCGAACAGGGAGCGGCTGAGGCGGTCGATCTTGTAGGAAACGACGATATCGATCCGGCCCGCCTCGATGTCCGCCATCAGCCGCTGCAGGGCAGGGCGTTCGAGCGTGCCTCCCGAGAAGCCGCCATCGTCGTAATCGTCGGCGACCGGAATCCATGCCTCGGCGCGACGGCTGGCGATGTAGGACGCACCCGAATCGCGCTGGGCATCGATCGAGGTGTATGCCATCTCCAGCCCTTCCTCCGTGGACTTGCGGGTGTAGACGGCGCAGCGCAGGCGCTTGGGTGCCGTGGCGCTCATCGGCCACCCGCCTTGCGCAATCCGAAGAAGGCGGGACCGGACCAGCGAGTCCCTGTAATCGCGCGGGCAATCATCGACAGACTCGGGTATCGCTTGGCGGCATATTCGAACTCGCCATCGGACAGCACAAGCACGCGGTGTTCGATGCCGTCGTAGATGCGGATGAGTTCGGTGCCGGCGATCGGGACCGCACCGACTGGCTGTCGCTTCAACTGCCCA
>JBIJAD010000113.1:0-10718 GCA_044345955.1 Lysobacteraceae bacterium | reverse complement strand
GCTGAAGGCAAGCGGCTCGGGATAACAAGGAAAGGCCGAAGAGAATCAAGCAGATGATCTTTCGACAGAAATTCCGGAGCAAATGAAATCATCACCTCACTCCTTGAGCATCGACCGCGCCAGCGCCGCCAGATGCACTTCGTCGGGGCCGTCTGCGATCCGCAGCGAGCGCGCGCCGGCATAGGCCTGGGCGAGGAAATGGTCCTGCGACAGGCCGCCGGCACCGTGCATCTGCATCGCGCGGTCGATCACCGCGCAGGCCATGCGCGGCGCGACGATCTTGATCATGCCGATCAGATCCTTCGCCCCCTTGTTGCCGTGGGCGTCGAGCGCCGCAGCGGCCTGCAGGGTCAACAGGCGCGCCTGTTCGATCTCGCAGCGCGACAGCGCGATCGCCTCCTGGGCCATGCCGTGCGCGCCGAGCGGGCGGCCGAAGGCGCTGCGCGTGCGTGCGCGCGCGATCATCGTGTCCAGCGCGCGCTGGGCCAGGCCGATCAGGCGCATGCAGTGATGGATGCGCCCGGGCCCGAGCCGCGCCTGCGCGATCTCGAAGCCGCTGCCCGACGCGCCGAGCAGATTCGCGACCGGTACGCGCACATCGTCGAATTCGATTTCGACATGACCGTGCGGCGCGTCGTCGTAGCCGAACACCGTCAGCGGACGCAGCACGCGCACGCCGGGGGTGTCCATCGGCACCAGCACCATCGACTGGCGACGATGCGGCGGCGCGTCCGGATCGGTCACGCCCATCACGATCAGCAGCGCACAGCGCGGGTCGCCGGCGCCGGTGGTCCACCATTTGCGGCCGTTCAGCACCAGCGTGTCGCCGTCGCGCACGATCGGCAGCGCGATGTTGGTGGCGTCGGAACTCGCCACTTCCGGTTCGGTCATCGCGAACGCGGAGCGGATCTCGCCGGCGAGCAGCCGCGGCAACCACGGCGCGCGCTGCTCCGCGGTGGCGAAGTGCAGCAGCACTTCCATGTTGCCGGTGTCCGGCGCGCTGCAGTTGAAGACTTCCGGCGCGTACAGGCTCCGACCGGTGATTTCGGCGATCGGCGCGTAGTCGAGATTGCGCAACCCGGCGCCGAGCTCCGGATGTGGAAGGAACAGGTTCCACAGCCCCTGTGCCTTCGCCTCGGCCTTCAACGTCTCCAGCAGCGGCGGAATCGTCCAGCGCGTCGCCGGGTCGGCCGCATGCGCCTGGAATGCGGCTTCGGCGGGCAGTATCCTGTCGGCGACGAAGCGCGCGACCTCGGCCTGCAACCGCAGCGAGCGTTCGGAAAAAGGAAACAGGGAGGCGGCGGCTTCGGCGGTCATCGATCGTCCGGTGTGCGGCGGGTGAGCGGGGTCAATAGTACGTCCACAGCGTACGTTCGCCGTGCAGATGCGGCAGCGCGTTCCAGGACCCGATCCGCAGCCGGTCGCGATGCGGATGGAATTCCGACAGCGCGCTGTTGCGCAACGACAGATTCAGTTCGACGGCGCGCTCCGCGGGTACGTCCAATGCGATCTGCGCCAGCCGCGAGATCACCCCGCCCGAGCTGAGCACCAGCGCCTCGCCTTCGCCCGCCAGCGCCTGCAGCCGCTCGCCGGCGGCGTGCACGCGCGCGCCGAATTCGGCCCAGCGCTCGGGCAATCCGGGCAGTTCGTCCCCGGCCCAGGCCAGCAGGGCAGCGCGAAGCATCGCGCCGACGTCGCGCGGGTCGCCACTGCGGCTGGCGATGGCGATCGGGTTGTCGGCATTGTGTTCGAGCCAGGCGCCGAACACCGCGCGGTGATCGAACTCGGCGAACCCGGGGTCTTCGACCGGCTCTGGCAGCGGCTGGCCGCAGGCCGCGAACGCCTCGGCGACCGCAGCGGCGGTTTCGGCATGGCGGCGCATGCCACCCACGACCACCGTTCCGAAACGATGACCGCCGCGCGCCAGCCAATCGCCGAGACGCCGCGACTGTTCCCAGCCGCGTTCGGAGAGGCGGTCGTAATCGTCGGCGCCGAAACTGGCCTGGCCGTGGCGCACCAGCAGCAGGCTCATGCGGCGACGGCTCCGCGATCGGGCGATGGGGAAACGGAGAGCGGATGCACGCGCAGGTCCTGAAGGGCTCGCCGCATCCTACGCCGGAGACGCGGCCGCCTCCAGCGTCTCCGCCATCGACGGGCCGCGGGCCCCGGCCCGCGACCCGATTACGCCGCACCGCTCAGGCCGCGGCAGGCACCACGAAACGCACCGGTTTCGCGCGGTAGTGGCCCGGACCGATCAGGTCGATCCCGCAGGCCAGACCCGACAGCCATTCCAGCATCGCGCGCATCTGCGCATCGCGGAACGGCATGCCGTGCTGCGGCACGATCATCGCCGGATCGAGTTCGCGGACCATGTCCACCCAGGCGCGGACCGCACGGTTGCCGGCCATGTAGCGGCGATGGAAGCCTTCCATGCACGGGCGATAACGGTGGAAATCCTCGACGAAGCCGTAGGCCGCGCCGCTGGGCACCAGACCGGAGCAGACATCGCCGGAGAACAGGATCCTGCTCACCGGGTCGTAAAACGAGAGATTGCCCACCGAATGCAGGAAATGCGCCGGCAGCGCCAGCAATTCACCGCTGCCCAACGCGATCCGTCCGCCCTCGTCGTCCACCAGCAGGTAGCGCTCGCTGCCGGCGTTCTCCATGTAGTGCGGCACCAGATGCGGCACGAACCGGCCCCACAACTTCGAACAGACCACTGTCGCCTTGGTGTACAGCAGCCACTTGTCGACCGAGCCGATGATGTCCGGGTCCTGGTGCGAACACAGCACCAGATCGACCTCGTGCGGACGCACGTGACGGCCCAGCGCCAACTGCAGCGGCGTGTACAGCAGCGAACCGCCCGGGTCGATCAGCGCGGTGCGGCCGTCGTGCACGATCAGGAACTGATTGGCCTGGACGCCGTCGTCGCCGCGGACCAGATCGTTGAACACGATGCAACGGTGCCCGCCGTCGTCGTGAAGCATTGTCGTTGTGAAGCATGAAGCCATGATGTCGCTCCCTGCGATCGAGTGTGTGGCGCGCACACTGCGGGCGACGGCATCGCGCGATCTTGATCCCGCTCAAAATCGGCGGCGTCGATGCGGAAAATACGACGATCGTCGATGGGCATGCGCGTGGGCATGCGAGCAGAGTGCGCGCACGGTCACGCTTCGAAGGCGCGCGGGCGCAGACGGATCAACAACACTTCGCCACCGCCATCGATCGCGAATCGACGACGTTGCGCGTTCGCCGATAGAAGCAGGCTATCGGCGGCATGGAGACGTTCACGCGCGTCCTCGCTGCTGCACTGGGCGTGGCCGGCGAGGACGTGCACCGCCCACTGTTCGCCGGGCTCGACGAACAGCACCATCGAACCCACCAGCGGGCGATGCCACAGATCGGCCTCGATACGATCGCGGCGCCACATCAGATTGAAATCGTGGGTCGGCCCGTCGATCAGCTCACCCTGCACCGCGCGCTCGCCGGCGAAGCGCACCCGGCCGTGCGGCGGCAGCGCCTCGCGGGTTTCGCCGTCGTCGAAACGCAGACGTACACCCTGGCCGCGCAGCAGCACGAGTTCGCGCTCGACTCCGGGGAATACCGAAAAGGGCCCGTCCTGCTCGATTTCGGCGATCGACAGACGCCAATCCCAATCCTCGGCCCTCTCCGGCCAGCGCAGGATCTCGCGGGTCCATCCCAGGCCGTTGCGCCAGCGCTCGCGGCGGTAGTCGTGGGCGGGCAGCAGGCGCAGATGCGGCGAGGATGCAGGCATGCCGGGATTCCGTTGGGGGCGGGTCGAGTGTAGCGGAGCGCGCACACGACGACGGAGGCCGCGCGCGGCGGCCTCCGTCGGATCGGATCGGGTTGGATCGGATCGGGTCCTGCGCAGACCGGACCGACTCAGCGCTTCTTCGCCGGGGTCGGCGCCGGCCGGGCCGCCGCCGGCTTCGCCGGGGCCGCAGCGCCGCCGACGAGGATCATGTCGCGGTTCTTCTCCACCGTCTTCAGGCCGATGCCCTGGACCTGGGCGAGCTGCTCGGCGCTGCGGAACGGGCCGTGGGCCTTGCGGTAGGCGACGATCGCCTCGGCCTTGGAGGGGCCGAC
This sequence comes from Lysobacteraceae bacterium, assembly GCA_044345955.1. Lineage (GTDB taxonomy): Bacteria > Pseudomonadota > Gammaproteobacteria > Xanthomonadales > Xanthomonadaceae > Lysobacter_I. The sequence continues at coordinate 6,611 of JBIJAD010000113.1, read as the reverse complement.
GTTGACCAGTACGCGGTCGAGGGTGGCGGCATCGGCGGTGTTGATGTTCACCTTCTCGGCGGCGAAGGCGCTGCCGAGCAGGCCCAGCGACAGGGCGGCGGTGGCGATCAGGGTGTTAAGGGACTTGCGGGCGAACAGGTTCATGGCATGGCTCCTTTGCGTTGGGGTGTTGTGTGTGGTCTTGGATGAATGGATGCATTGCGGGGTGCTGCGCGGTGTGTCGCGACCTGCCTCGTCGTCCGCCGGTGTCGTGTTTCGCCGTACCGGCCGGACCGTGGGCTGCGTCGCGTCGACAGGGCACAGTTTCCGGATCCGGCCGGGTCGGCCCCATCGGCGGATCCCCCGCCGCAGCCCCGGGCAACGCCGCATCCGGGGGTAGGGAAATTCCTACCCCGCCCGCCGGGCGACGACCGGCACGGGCGGCGGGAAAACGCGGGGCGTACAATGGCGCCCCCTTCGCATACCGGTTTCCGCCGCATGGACATCAGCAGAGTCGAGCGCTACGTCGGCGAAAAATGGGACGACGAGATCGTCCCGCAGCTCGTCGAATACATCCGCATCCCCAACAAGTCGCCGATGTTCGACAGCGACTGGGTCGCCCACGGCTACATGGACGACGCGGTGAAACTGATGGAGCGCTGGGCGCGCGCGCAGAACGTGCCGGGCATGCAGGTCGAGGTGGTGCGGCTGGAAGGGCGCACGCCGCTGATCTTCATCGACATCCCGGCCAGCGCGGATGCGGGTACCGGCGACGACTGCGTGCTGCTGTACGGCCACCTCGACAAGCAGCCGGAGATGACCGGCTGGGACGACGATCTCGGCCCGTGGACGCCGGTGATCAAGGGCGATCGTCTGTACGGCCGCGGCGGCGCCGACGACGGCTACGCGATCTTCGGCTCGATCGCCGCGATCCAGGCGCTGCAGGCCCAGGGCGTGCCGCATGCGCGCTGCGTGGTGATGATAGAAGCCTGCGAGGAATCCGGAAGCTACGACCTGCCCGCCTACGTCGATCATCTGGCGGGACGCATCGGCCGGCCGTCGCTGGTGGTGTGTCTGGACTCGGGCTGCGGCAACTACGACCAACTGTGGTGCACCACCTCTCTGCGCGGCCTCGCCGGCGGCAATCTGACGGTGAAGGTGCTGGAGGAAGGCGTACACTCGGGCGACGCCTCGGGCATCGTGCCGTCCAGCTTCCGCATCCTGCGCCAGTTGCTGTCGCGGATCGAGGACCAGAACAGCGGCCGCATCCTGATCGATGGCCTGCACGCCGAAGTGCCGGCCGACCGCTACGCCCAGGCGCGCAAATGCGCGCAGGTGCTGGGCAAGGCGATCTACGACAAGTTCCCGTTCCTGCCCGGGATGTCGCCGATGCGCGGCGACCTGACCGAACTGGTGCTCAACCGCACCTGGCGTCCGGCGCTGTCGATCACCGGCGTCGACGGCATGCCGCCGCTGTCCTCGGCCGGCAACGTGCTGCGCCCGTTCACCTCGGTCAAACTGAGTCTGCGTTTGCCGCCGACCCTCGACGGCAAACGCGCCGGCGAGTTGCTGACCGAAGCCCTGCTGCGCGATCCACCCTACGGCGCACAGGTCACGCTGGATCTCGAAAAAGCCTCGACCGGCTGGAACGCACCGACCATGACCCCGTGGCTGGAACGCGCGATCGACAGCGCCAGCCGCGAGTTCTTCGGCCAGCCGGCGATGTACATGGGCGAAGGCGGCACGATCCCGTTCATGGGCATGCTCGGCGAGAAGTTCCCCGGCGCGCAGTTCATGATCACCGGCGTGCTCGGCCCGCATTCGAACGCGCACGGCCCGAACGAATTCCTGCATATCCCGATGGGCAAGCGGGTCACCTCCAGCGTCGCCCGGGTCGTTGCCGAACATCGCAACGCCAGCCTGCGCGGCGAGACCGTCGGCGTCGCCGCGCATGCCGGCGGCGAACATCACGGCGCGCACGGCTGCTGCTGAGGCGCGGACACGCCCGCACTCCCCTCCGACGCCCCGGCCTGCCCGGGGCGTCGTTCGTTCCGGCGCGGCGCATCAGCGCGGCGCGCGCCCGCCGCGATGCATGCGCCGGTGGTGCGCCGGGGGCACGCCGAAACGCGCCGCGAACGCGGCGCGGAACGACGATTCGGAGGCGTAGCCGACGCGCGCGGCGACCGTCTTGACCGCTTGACCGGCCTCCAGGTAGCGCTTCGCGTTCTCCAGCCGCAGTTGTTCGAAATACCTGGCCGGCCCCATTCCGGTCGCCTCGACGAACCTGCGATAGAACGTGCGTTCCGACATGCGCGCCCTCGTCGCCATGTCGGCGACTTTCAGCGGCTTCTCCGGATTCCGCTCCAGCCAGGCGATCACGTCCGAAAAGACGCCGTCCGCGGCGGTCTGCGCCTCGATCAGGTCGCTGAACTGCGACTGGTTGCCCGGCCGATGCGCGTAGACCACCAGTTGCCTGGCGACCATGCCCATCAAGCGCGCACCGTGGTCGCGCTCGAGCATCGACAGGGCCATGTCGATCGCGGTGGCGACACCCGCCGAGGTCCACAGGCGATCCTCGGCGACGTACAGCGCATCGGGCTCGACGATCGCCTCGGGATGGCGCTCGGCGAGCAACGCGCAACCACGCCAGTGGGTCGCGGCCCGCCGGCCCGCGAGCAGCCCGGCCTCGCCGAGCAGGAAAGCACCGGTGCAGACGGAACCATAGCGTTCGGCGGACGCGGCCGCGCGCCGCAGCGTCGCGATCATCGTCCGGGAGGACAGCGCCGCGGCCAGCAGCCCGGCGTAGGCCCCCATCGCGAGGACCGTGTCGGAGCCGCGGAATCTCAGCCGGGCGCAGGGCAGGCTGTCGATGCCCAACCCGCAGGATGCGACGACCCGGCCGCCACGGGGCGAGGCGACGACGGTGTCGTACAGGGAGGCCCGCGACAGGACGTTCGCGGTCGAGAACACCGCGGACGGGCCGGACAGGTCGAGCAACTCGAATCCGTCGTAGGCCAGGAACACGATCCTGCGTTTTTTCGTCATTGGCAGAATATAAGCGTTCGTTGTCATTTACGCCAAGGCATGGACGGCCTAGCCTGCACCGGCATCGTCGCGCACAGCGGAGACAACCCGATCATGTCGGACATCGGCACCCTGTCCTGGCTCGAACGCACCGGCGGCCGGCTCGCCTGGCGCGACCGTCTGGCCTTCATCGCCCAGGGCGTGCGCGCGCGCATCGAGGCGCGCCGGCGACCCCGTTCCGGGCGCAAGCTACGGAATCTCGAAGTGGACGAGATCCTGCCGCCGGACAGCGCGATCGCCCGCGAGGCGGTCGCGATGTGCCAGGACGCGAGCGAACCCTTCCTGTTCAATCACTGTCTCCGCGCCTACTTCTGGGCGCGACTGCTCGACGAGGATCCCCGCCCCTACGACGACGAGGCGCTGTTCGTCGGGTTGATGCTGCACGACATGGGGATCACCGAGCGCTACCGGCTCGTCGGCGACGCGCAGCAGTGTTTCACCATCCCGGGCGCGCGGTTGGCCGGCGAGCTGGCGGCGAAGCACGGCTGGAGCGACAAACGCGCCGCGATCGCGGCCGAGGCGATCGCGTTGCATCTGAACGTGGTCGTCGATCCGCGCCACGGCAAGGAAGCGCAGATGCTGCGCGCCGGTTCCGGCGGCGACGTCACCGGGCTCGGACTCGATCGCTTGCATCGCGACCAGATCGATGCGGTGGTCTCGCGCCACCCGCGTCTCGATCTGAAACGAAGAATCATCGCCCCGTTGCGGATCGAAACGCACGAACGCCCCTGCTGCCGGATCGCCTTCCTGCGCCGCACGTTCGGCTTCGACGGCCTGATCCGCGGCGCACCGATGTTCGCGGAATGACCGCGCACCGTCGCCCCTCCGAGGATCTCGAAGCAAGTCATGCCGCACACTTATCCGGGTTCCTGCCACTGCGGACAGGTGGCTTTCGAAGTCGATGCCGCGATCGAGGTCGCTTTCGCGTGCAACTGTTCGATCTGCAGGCGGGTCGGCACGATCTGGATCGGCGCGCCCGATGCCGCCCAGCGTTTCGTCCGCGGCGAGGTCGAACTGAGCACCTGCCGCTTCGGCACCATGACCGCGCCGCATCGTTTCTGTCCGCACTGCGGCGTGCCCGCTGCAGCCGCCCGCGGATAGACCCGGCCAACTGGGTGGCAAATCTGCGCTGCCTCGACGGCGTCGACCTCGACACGGTGCGGGTGCATCCGTTCGACGGCACGCACTGGCAGGAAGCCGCGGCGGCCTTGCTCGCCGTGCAGCGCGGCAGCGCGCGGCGAAACTGAACGCCGGATTCGCGCATCGGGGCTATGATGCGCGAGCGTCGCTCCGACGCACCGACCGGAGGGCACCCCCATGTTCGAGGGCATTCTCGGTTACATCATCGGCGGCGCCGTGATCGGCCTGCTGGCGCGACTGATCAAACCCGGCGCCAACCCCATGGGCTGGATCCTGACCATCCTGCTCGGCATCGCCGGGGCCGCGATCGGCGGCCATTTCTACCCGGGCCAGGGATGGAAAACCTGGGCGGTGGCGATCCTGGCCGCGGTGGTACTGCTGTTCGTGTACGAGGCGCTGCGCAGGAAGACATGATCCTGCGCGGGTCAGTCCCCGAGCAGACGCGCCACCACCCGTTCCGCCAGCGCTTCCGAAGATTCGGCGACAGTGTCGAGCCGCAGTTCGGGCGCTTCCGGGACTTCGTAGGGCGAGTCGATGCCGGTGAAGTTGGGAATCTTGCCGGCGCGAGCCTTGGCGTAGAGGCCCTTCACGTCGCGCTGTTCCGCGACCGCCAGCGGGGTGTCGACGAACACCTCGACGAATTCGCCTTCCGCGAACAGTTCTCGCGCCATCCGACGTTCGGCGCGGAACGGCGAGATGAAGCTGACCAGCACGATCAGGCCGGCGTCGACCATCAGCCTCGCCACTTCGGCGACGCGACGGATGTTCTCGACCCGGTCCTCTTCGCTGAAGCCGAGGTCCTTGTTGAGGCCATGGCGGACGTTGTCGCCGTCGAGCAGATACGTGTGCAGGCCCTGCGCCATCAGCCGCTTCTCGACCAGATTGGCGATCGTCGATTTGCCTGAACCGGAGAGGCCGGTGAACCACAGGCAACGCGGAGTCTGGCCGAGACTGCGCGCGCGCGCGGCCTTGTCCACTTCCAGATGCTGCCAGTGCACGTTCTCGGCGCGGCGCAGCGCGAAACCGAGGGTGCCGGCGCCGACGGTGGCGTTGGTCTGGCGATCGATCAGGATGAAACCGCCGAGCGCACGGCTGCGATCGAAGGTTTCGAACGCGATCGGCTGATCGAGATGCAGGTTGCACCAGGCGACTTCGTTCAGTTCGAGCTGTTTGGCCGCCAACCGGTCCTGGGTGTTCACATCGACCTTGTGCTTGATCTCGGTGATCGTGACCCCGACCGTGCGCGTGCCGATGCGCAGCCAGTACGGCCGCCCGGGCAGCAGCGGGCGATCGCCCATCCACAGCAGGTGCGCGGCGAACTGGTCGGAGCACTGCGCAGGATCGGCGGCGGCGGCGATCACGTCGCCGCGGCTGATGTCGATCTCGTCGGCGAGGGTGAGCATCACCGCCTGGCCGCGCCCGGCGCGCTCGAGATCGCCGCCGGCGGCGACGACCCGGGCCACGCGCGAACGCCGGCCGGAAGGCAGCGCGACGATGTCGTCGCCGGGCGCGACCGCGCCTTCTGCGATGGTGCCGGCGAAGCCGCGGAAATTCTGGTCCGGGCGGCAGACCCACTGTACCGGCATCCGGAAACCCGGCGCTTCGCCATCCGCGACGTCCCGGGGCCGCAGTTCGACGGTCTCGAGATGTTCGAGCAGGGTCGGACCGCCATACCAGGACATCTGATGCGAACGCTGCAGCAGGTTGTCGCCCTTCAGCGCCGACAGCGGGATCGCCACTACGTCGTCGATGCCCAGTTGCGCGGCCAGCGCGCGATAGTCGGCCTCGATCTGCGCGAACACGGCCGCGTCGTAATCGACCAGGTCCATCTTGTTGACCGCCAGCACCACCCGACGGATGCCGATCAGCGAGACGATGTAGCTGTGGCGACGGGTCTGGGTCAGCAGGCCCTTGCGCGCGTCCACCAGCACCACCGCCAGATCGGCGGTGGAGGCGCCGGTGGCCATGTTGCGGGTGTACTGCTCGTGTCCGGGGCAGTCGGCGACGATGAACTTGCGCTTGTCGGTGTCGAAGAAGCGGTAGGCGACGTCGATGGTGATGCCCTGCTCGCGCTCGGCGTGCAGGCCGTCGACGAGCAGCGCGAAATCGATCTCGCCATTCTGGGTCCCGTGGCGCAGACTGTCCTTCTGCAGGGTCGCCAGTTGATCGTCGAGCAGGCGGCGGGTGTCGTGCAGGAGGCGCCCGATCAGAGTGCTCTTGCCGTCGTCGACGCTGCCGCAGGTGATGAAACGCAGCAATTCCTTGTGTTCGTGTCGGTGCAGGTATTCGGCAACCGTGCGCGCGGCGTCGGCGCCTTCGGGCGCGGCGGCGGCGTCGGCGGAGGTTTCGGCGGTGACTGCGGACGACATCAGAAATATCCTTCCTGTTTCTTCTTTTCCATCGATGCG
>JBIJAD010000243.1:0-6172 GCA_044345955.1 Lysobacteraceae bacterium | reverse complement strand
AACGCCGACGGCAACCGTGCCGCGCTGCGCAAGATCAGCCCCGGCAAGGTCATCCGGCTGGTCTGGCGGGAACCGGTCTTCGCCGCGGATACGCCGGTGGAAGTGAAGTTCCAGCCGAACCCGGCAACGACGGGCCCGAAAACCACGGTCATGATCACCCACGAGCGCCTGCAGGACCGTGCCGCGGCCGACGGTTTCCGTCGCGCCTGGGGCGAGGCGCTCGACCGCCTGAAGACCCTGCTCGAGCGCTGACATGCCGTATCGCATCCGCGCCGTCGTCGCCTCGCTGGCGATCGCGATCGCCGGCACGCTTCCGGTCGTGGCGGCCGAATCCACCCTGCCCGCCTGGTATGCGCGCGAACTCGCGACGCTGACCCGCGACAGCGGCCGCTGGATCGCCGACAACCGCGCCTTCGAGAACACGAACGAGCCCTACGACGCCTACGGCGTCGAATGGCGCGGCACCGCGGACGGACGCGGGCTCACCGGGCGCCTGTTCGGTCTGCAGGACGGACGCGAAGTCGGGGAGTTCTGGCAGTACCGCATCCATTGGGACGCGAAGGAACAACGCGCGATCGTGCAGCAGTTCGCAAGCTTCGGTGTGATCGGCATCGGCACCTTCGCCGGCTTCGATCGCGACGGGCGCCCGGGCACGCTCATGGAACAGACCTTCACTGCCCCCGACGGCCGCCAATGGCGCGAACTGCACGAATCATGGTTCGAGAGCGGCGTGCACGTGACCCGCAGCCACGACTGGCGCGACGGCGGCTGGTCGGCGAAGCGTACCTACCGGTGGATGCTGCAGCCCGGGCCTGCGGAGCAGGCGACCCCGAGCCGAGCCGCACCCTGATGCAGCGCTGCGCACGCGCATCCTGCATTCCTGCGGGGGGTCGGATGCGCGTACCGGGACGGTGGCGCTCGTTCGTCGGCGCCATACTCGGCAACCTGCTGCTCGCCGGCGGCTTCCGCGACCTGGCGATACCGCGATCCGGCCCCGCCCGGTCGGCCGGCGCCCTCCGGCGGTCTGCTAGAGTGGGCCGAACACGTCCGCCCCGGACACAGCAACGCTAGACGATCGACGGAGCATACGGATGACACGGCCTCTGTTTCGACAAGAGGTGCTGGACGAACGGAAAGAGGGGCATTTCGGGCAGATCTCGCTCATCCAGCCGGTACGCACCTGGGCGCTTGAGGCCTGCGCCGCGGCCGTCGCGCTGATGGTCATCCTGTTCCTGATCTTCGGCAGCTACACGCGCCGCAATCGGGTGATCGGCCAACTGGTGCCTGTGCAGGGCCTGGCGACGGTCGTCTCGCCGGCCAACGGCCAGCTCGCGAAAGTGAATGTCCGCGAAGGTGCCCGGGTGAAGGCCGGCGACGTGCTTGCCGTGGTCCAGGTACCGCGCGCCACACCCGAGGATGGCGACACTTCGGCGATCGTGCAGTCGGGGCTGCGCACCCGCGCGGAAAGCCTGGAGTCGGCCGGGCGCGCGCGCATGCTGGAAGTCTCCTCGCAACTGGACGGCCTGGACCAGCAACTGCAATTCCTCTCCCGTCAGGCGACCCAACTCGAAAGCGAAATCGGTCTGCGCGAGAAACAGGTGGCCCTTGCCAAGGAAACGCTGGCCCGCTACGAATCCCTGCTCGAATCGCGGTACGTGGGCGAGTTGCAGATCGAGCAGCAGCAGAGCGCGGTGATCGAACAGACTTTGGCCCTGCGACAGATGCAGCGTCAGGCCATCGACTTCCGTGGCCAGATCGCGGAACTGGACCAGCGGCGGGAGGAAACCCGCGCCCTGCTCGCCCGGACCCGTGCCGACCAGGAGCGGCAGCGGGCCGAACTGCAACAGGAACGGGTGCAGACCAGCGCCGCCAGCGCGATCGCGCTGGTCGCTCCGGTCGACGGCGGGGTCGCCGGACAGATCCTCAAGCCCGGCGAACCGATCCGCGAGGGTCAGGCGGTGATGAGCGTGATTCCCGGCGACGGCCGGCTCGAAGCGCAGTTGCTGGTACCCAGCCGCGCCATCGGTTTCATCCGCGAAGGCGATCGGGTGCTGCTGCGCTATCAGGCCTTCCCGCATCAGAAGTTCGGCCACTATCGCGGCCGCGTGTCGCAGGTCGGCCGCAGCGTGATCGATCGCTCGGTCGCCGCCGATCTGGCCGGCGGCAGCGGCGACGAACCCTACTATCGCGTGAGCGTGGACATCGATCGCCAGGAAATCCGCGGCGCGGACGGAACGCATCGGCTGCGGCCCGGCATGCTGCTGGAAGCGGACATCCTCGGCGAGCGCAGAAAGCTATGGGAATGGGTGTTCGCGCCCGTCCGGTCGCTGACGGGAAACCTCGATGGCTGACGCAGGACTGCAGCGCCGCGCCGGAACCGATCGCCGCGCGCACATGCGCATCGCCATGCGCCTCCGCGGTGCGCCGGCATGAGAACCATCGTCCAGTCGGAAGCCTCCGAATGCGGCCTCGCCTGTCTGGCCATGGTCGCCGCGCATCACGGCCTCGACCTCGGCATGCCCGAGCTGCGGCGGCGTTTCCCGATGTCGCTCAAGGGGCTGCGACTGAGCCAGTTGATCGACATCGCCGGCCGGCTCGGGCTGCACGCCCGCGCGCTGCGCCTGGACATGGACGGGCTGTCGAAACTCGAGACGCCGGCCATCCTGCACTGGGACCTCAACCATTTCGTGGTGCTGGAAAGCGTGCACCGCGACAGCGCGATCATCGTCGATCCCTCGTTCGGCAGGCGCAAGCTTCCGCTGTCGGAAGTCTCCAGACACTTCACCGGGGTCGCGCTGGAACTGCAGCCGGGCCAGACGTTCGCGCCGGAAGTGCGCCGCGAAGCGGTCAGCCTGCGCAGGCTGACCGGCCCGGTCCGCGGCCTCTGGCGCGCGCTGTCGCTGCTGTTGCTGCTCTCGCTGTCGCTGCAGGTTTTCGTGCTGGTCGCGCCCTTCTACATGCAATGGGTGGTGGATCAGGTCCTGGTCTCGGCCGACGCATCGCTGCTGACCGTGCTGGGCATCGGCTTCGCCCTGTTGGTGATCCTGCAGGTGGCGGTCTCGGTGCTGCGCGGATGGACGGTGGTCTATCTCTCCGCGCGCTTCGGCCTGCAGTGGACGGCCAACGTGTTCGCCCACCTGCTGCGCCTGCCGCTGGAATTCTTCGAGAAACGGCACCTCGGCGACATCGTCTCGCGGGTCGGCTCGGTGCAGCGGATCCAGCAGACGATCACCACGAACTTCGTCGAGGCGGTCGTCGACGGCCTGATGGCAGTGGCGACGCTGGCGATGATGCTGGCCTACAGCCCATTGCTGGTGCTGGCGACCCTCACTGCCGTGGTCCTGTATCTGGGACTGCGGCTGGCGACGTTCCAGCGTCTGCGCGACGGCAGCGAGCAGCAACTGGTCGAGTCCGCCCGTCAGCAGTCGCATTTCTTCGAGACCGCCCGCGGCATGCAGAGCATCAAGGTGTCGGGCATCGAGAGCCAGCGCAGATCGGCCTATCTCAACCTGCTGCACCGCACGATCGATCGCGAGGTCTGGCTGGCCCGTCTGGGCCTGCTGTTCTCGCAGGGCAATACGCTGATCATCGGCCTGGAACGGGTGATCGTGATCTGGATCGGCGCTTCGCTGACCCTCGACGGCACCTTCACGGTCGGCATGCTGATCGCCTACCTCGCCTACAAGGAACAGTTCACCCAGCGGGTGGCGACCCTGATCGACCGGATCATGGAATTCCGGATGCTGCGCCTGCACGGCGAGCGGCTGGCGGACATCGTGATGGCCGAACCCGAACCGGTCGAACAGGGCATCGATCTGCCGACGAAACCGCCGCTGATCCAGGTGCGTTCGCTGGGCTTCCGCTACGCCGATGGCGAGCCCTGGGTGGTCGCCGATTGCGACCTGGACATCGCCTCCGGCGAATCGGTGGCGATCGTCGGCCCTTCGGGCTGCGGAAAGAGCACCCTGGTCAAACTGATGCTGGGTCTGTTGCAGCCGGTCACCGGCGAGGTCCGTGTCGACGGCGCGCCGCTCGGGCAAGTGGGGGCCGCCAATTTCCGGCGCATGGCGGGCGTCGTCATGCAGGACGACCAACTCTTCGCCGGGTCCATCGGCGAGAACATCAGCCAGTTCGACGACATCTGGGATCAGGACCGCATCGAGCAGGCCGCACGCAGGACCGCCGTCCACGACGATATCGCGGCCATGCCGATGGGGTATCACTCGCTGATCGGCGACATGGGCAGTTCGCTGTCGGGCGGACAGCGTCAGCGCATCCTGATGGCGCGCGCGCTGTATCGGCGGCCGATGGTGTTGATCCTGGACGAAGCCACCAGCCATCTGGACGTGGACAGGGAACGCCTGGTCAATGCCGCGGTGAGCGCACTGGACCTGACCAGGATCATCGTCGCCCATCGCCCCGAAACCATCGCCAGCGCCGACCGGGTGCTGGTGATGGAAGGCGGACGCATCGTGCGCGACTATCGACCGTCCAGACCGGAACCGCAGGCCCGGGAAGCCGCTGACCTCATCGACTGAGGCGACGCCCGACGCGGGCCGCGAGCCGCGCCCGCGCCGGATGACGGGAAGGCGAGATGTCCGGTCGGGCAGGTTCAGGGGTGCGCGGGCAGATGTTCCGGCTCCAGCCAGATCCGGGCCCACACCTCGCGCAGGCGGCCGGTGGCATCCCAGGGCCAGTCGAGCTGCTCCACCGGGATCTCGCGCCAGCGCGGGCTGTTGCGCCGGGCGACCGCGAAATTGAAGATGTAGTCGGGGGTCATGCCCATGCGCAGATCGCTGAGGATCAGCCGGCCTTCGCGTTCCTCGGCCTTCATGAAGCCGCGATTGAACCAGCGCAGTCGCGCGACTTTCGGAAAATCGGCCACCGCCTGCAGCGCGGCGACATCGGAGGCGTGCGCGCGGAAGCGCATCGGTCCGCGATCGGCGACCAGCGAGCGCTCGGCTTCGACGTAACCGTCGGGGGTCATCGCCACCACCCGCCACAGCAGGGTGTTGAACGGCATCGGCACGCTGAAGCGCGGCGCATCGGCCAAGCCCATCGCGGCCAGGGCCTCGTCGGCGGCGCGATCGACCTGCGCCTTGGCGATCAGCGACCAACCCAGACACGCGCTGCTCAGCACCAGCCCCGCGACCAACGCGCGCTGCGCGAGTACGCGTTCGCGCGCGACCCAGGCCACCGCGCAGCCGATCAGCAGCCAGAGTGTGTACAGCGGATCGATGATGAACATGCTCGCCCACATCGTCGGCGACGGCGTCAGCGGCCACCACAACTGGGTGCCGTAGACGGTGAAGGCATCCAACAGGGGATGGGTGATCAGCACCAGTTGGATCGCGCAGAACCAGCGCCGAGGCGCGGCGGCCACCCGCCCGCCGAGGCGGTGCAAGCCCCACCAGATCAACGCGGCCAGCCACGGCAGCACGAACAGCGAATGGCTGGCGCTGCGGTGCATGGTCATCAGATCCACCGGATCGCCGCCGAACAGCGGGATCACCAGCGAATCCAGATCCGGCAGCGTGCCCAGCGCGGCACCGGCGAGCAGCGCGGCGCGCCGATGCTCCGGCGGAACGATGGCGGCGGCGATCGCACCGCCGAGAAGCATCTGACTGAGGGAGTCCATGGCGGGATGCTAGCCGGAAGCCATGCGTCGCGGCCCGTGCCGATGTTCACCCCGGTCGTTCGCCGCGCGATCGCGATGCCGCCTTCGTTCAGTCCTGCCCCAGCACCTTGCTGGTCGCCGCGATCATCCCGGCGGTGAAGTCGGCCTGGCCCTGAGTGACCTGGATCAGGAGCTCGGGCGAGGCTTCGGTGGGGTCGCCGGCGTGTACCGGCGGCTGCGGGGCGTACTGGTTGCGCAGTTGCGCGGTGCGGGCGGCCTCGGGGCCGGCGATCACTTCCACCAGCCGCAGCGCGAGGTCGATCGAGGACGAGATGCCGCCACCGCTGAAGCGTTTCCTGTCCTCGTCCAGATGCCAGCGCGGGTAGCCGGGCACCACGGTCAATGTGGGGAACAGCGCCAGCACCGGGCGCGCGCTCCAGTAGGTGGTCACCTGGCAGCCGTCGAACTGCCCGGCCGCGGCGAGGATGAAAGCGCCGGTGCACACCGAGCCTACCCACTGCACGTCGCCGGCGACGCGGTTGATCCACTGCAGCA
>JBIJAD010000335.1:0-4544 GCA_044345955.1 Lysobacteraceae bacterium | reverse complement strand
GCCTCCCCCGCCGCCCCCCCCCCGCTCCCCCCGCCGCCGGGCACGAACAGGATGTCCAGCGGCGGATGGTCGGCGAAGGTGGCGCTCGGATTGACGCTGACGTTTTCGGTCGTGGGAATCGGTGTGGCGAGGTCCTGGCCAATCCAGACCACCTCGAACCCGCTGGCGTAGGCGAAGATCTGGGTCGCCCCCGCGAAATCGAGCAGGGTGCAGCCGGGATAGAGCACGAAACCGACGGTGAGCGTATTCGCCATGAGTGAGGTTCCCGGGTAAACCGCCGCGCGGATGCGCGGCGGTGCCGTGCGATGAGAAGAGCCGAAGCCTCAACCGCCCGGATTGGTCGGTTGGTACTGGAAGGTCGGTCCGCTGACGACGCGCGGGTTGGGGATGCCGGCCATCATCGCCTTGGCCTGTCCCTTCAGCGACATCATCAGTCCGATCGACCGGTTCATCTGTGCGGACGTATTGTCGCCGCCGAACAGCGCGTGCAGCGCGAACAACAGGCTGGTGTAGGTGTAGTTGAAGTTGTCGTTGGCCATCGCCTGCGCCGAACCGGCGGGATACGGCGTGGGATAACCCGGATCGGTCGGTGCGGCGTAGACACCGGAGGGGTCCAGCGTCACCGGCGCGCCGGCATAGGCCCAGCCGCCGGGCCGGGCCGGGTCGGGCACCAGCAGCTTGCCCTTCTCGATCTGCAGGAAACGGTAGTAGTGGGCGACGCGATCGCCGTCGATCTCCTCCGGCGAGGTCGAGGTGCCTTCGCCCTGCTCGATGATGATCTGCAGCGCCTGCTGGGCGCTGGCGACATCGGTGACGACGATCGCGCCGTCCATCAGATCGGGGCCGATCTGGTTGCGCGGCGGCGGCGCGAACGCGCCGTCGCCGAGCTGGCCGATGGCTTGCGAGATCGCGGCGTAGAACTGGCCGATGGTGATCTCCGGCGTCATCTCGGTCGTGGCCAGCACCGGAAAGTCCAGCGGGTCCTCGGGGCGCTCGATCTGCAGGAAGGTCTGCAGTTGCGTCATCGAGAACGGCGCCAGATGCACCACCAGATCGGCTTCCACGCCGCCGGGCAGCGGGCCGGGGTAGGTCGGGACGAAGCCGGGATTGCCGACCTCGGTATCGCCGCCGAGCGCGTTGAGCACGTTGGAGGCGAGGGTCATGTGCAGCATTTCCTCGATCACCACCGAGCGGATGATCTCGACGATCAGCGGGTTCTTGTCCTCGTCCAGCGAATACAGCGCATACAGATAGACCGGGATGGTGGCGTGTTCCAGTTCCACCGCGCTCTGCAGGGCCCGGATCACCGCGGCCGGGTTCGGCGTCGCTTCCTGCAGGCCGGACACCATCGATCGTTGGAGACGGATCATGCGGACTCTCCTTGTGTGTTCTGCGCAGGCAGGCGCACGGCCGGACGGCGCGCGGCGGCAGCGGCCTTGCCGCCGCGCGGCGCGGGTGCGTCGTCCGCGGGCGCGGCCACGTCCGCCTTGCCGCTGCGCGGCGGCGGTTCTTCTCCCGCGGAGAGGGCGACATCGACCCGGGCACCACGCGCTGGCCGCGCGGTTTCCGCCAACGCAACGGCTACCGCGGCGGGCTGCCCGGCAGGCGGCGGCGATGGCGGCGTTGCCGGCGCCGGCAGGGGCTTCGCGAGCCAGGTCAGGATCGTGGCGCGCTTGGCCGGCGACAGGTCGCGCGTGACCGGCATCGAGTTGGGATCGCCGGCATCCAGCCCGAAGGCGAGCGTCAGCAATCGCGTATGGGCGAGGACCGAGTCGTAATCGCCCATGTCGAGGAAGCGGTTCATCACCGGATAGAGATTGGCGTACTGCCGGAAGATCGGCTGCACGTCGGCCCAGGTCGGCGTCGCCGGTTGCGCGAACCCGCTCCACAGCAGCACGCTGACGAAATTCCACGGATCCACCGGGCCCGCATCGGCGCCGTTCTGCAGCGAGGGCCGGATGCCGTAGACCTGGCCGTCGATGCCGTAGGACGTGCCGCCGTCGAACCAGCGCGGCGTGCCGGGGTCGCCCATGGTCAGCGTGAGCGTGGCCTTGCCGTTGGCGTCGGTGGTCGCGGCGAGCGTCGCGCCGGGATCGGCGAAGCCGATCGCCGACAGCGGCGTCGCCACCGGCGGTACTTCGTTGCCGCTGTAGTTGCCCGGCTGCAGTTGCGAGGCGTCGGCGGCGAAGTTCACGACCGCGTTCGCCAGCGGTTGGCCGAAGCGACTGGCGTAGACCTCGATCGTCACGGTATCGCCCGGGCTGGCGCGATGGACGAAGGTGTCGGCGCGCACGTAGCCGCCTTGCGGCACCTCGTTGATCCGCCCCAGGGTGCCGACCAGGCTCAGCGGGTTCGTCTGCACGATCCGTTGCAGCGCCTGCGGAATCGCCAACGCGACCACGCCGGCGGTACGCGGATACCAGTCGGGATCGCTGCTGTAGCCGCCGCTGCCCTGCGCGGGAATCGTGCCGATCGCCGACGCCTGCTGGGTCTTCATGTTGTAGACCAGCAACTGCAGATCACCGATGTCCACGATGCCGCCGTCGGCGCCGGTGAGCAGGGCGTTGCCGAGGTCGAGCAGGAGCGCCCCGCCGGAGGCATCCACGACACCGGTGCAGAAATTGATGTTGCTGGCCGGCGCGAAGAAGTTGGCCGGCGGCAGCGCGTAGGGGTTGGCGGCGGCCATGAACTGGCGGCCGAGGACGCAATGCTTCGGTTCGGCCGCCGTCGCCGGGCCGATGGTGCCGACGATCCGGCCGGTCATGAAATCCGGCGACCGATAGTCCAGGTTGAAACTGTCGACGTTGAACTTGATCGACAGCAGGCCGTCGGCGGCCGCGGCCTTGAGCGCGGTCAGGAACGGCGAGGACGAGACATCGAACCACTGCAGATGCTTCAGCACCGACTGATACATCGCGCCGGCATCGGCATCGCCGCCGGCGGAGACGGTGGCGCGGTCCCAGATGTCCATGAACGCCGCCGGCTCGTAGTCCGCCAGCAGCAGGGTCGTGCCGTCCGCGGTGGCGATGCGCACCTGCAGACCCCAGATTTCGGAGACCAGTTGCTGCTCGGGATCGAGATCGACCAGCTTCGCCGGCACCTGCGCGTCGGAATCGGCGATCAGGCAGGCCAGCACCGGGTCGGTGGCGGCGACCGCGCCCTGCGGCGTCCAGGCCGACGTGACCTTCACCCCGAGCAGACGCCAGGCGGCGTCGCCCTGCGGATTGAACCAGCCGTTCATCGCCAGCGCGTTCTGGCGCTGCTGATAGCTCGGCTTGAAGTTCGCGTTGTCGAAATGCCCCGGGTCGTTGTTGACCGTGGACACGTTGGCCTGGAAGCGCCCGGCGAAATGCAGTCGCAGCGCATTGAGATAACTCATCTGGGTTCCTCCCTGTGGATCGGAATACGAAGCGACGGCGAACGACGCGCCTCAGCGCTCGAACGGTGCGATCAGACCGATCGGGTTGTGCTCGGGGTCGCGGATCATCGCGAAGCGGAATCCGTCGACCGGGGTGGGTTCGACGAAGCGATGGCCGCCGGCGGCGCCCACCGCGCGTTCGATCGCGGCGTCGAGGTCGTCCACCCGCAGATAGAAATTGTGCCCGGGCTCGAAGCCCGGCACGTCCGGCTGCGCCTGACCGATGCCGCCGAGCAGCGGCGTCGTTTCGGCCGGGAAACGCACGTAGGCGAAACCGCCGCTGCCGGTCTCGTAGGTCCAACCGAACACCGCCGTGTAGAAGGCTTTGGCTCTCTCCTGGTCCTTCGCGATGATCTCGAACATCACCGCCGGATGGCGGTTGGCCTCTTGCGCAGGTCCGTTCACGACGACTGCCCCCTGTATGGCGATGTCTTGCTTGGCGATGCCGGAGCGGCGACCCGGTTCAACGACTCAGGTCAGCCGCTTGAGCCGGCGCAGGTACTGGCCCGGCACGCCGACATCGAGATGATCGTCGCCGTCGTAGACGAACGGGCGCTTCTGCACGGTGCCGGTGTAGGCGCGCATCACGTCGGAGACGACGGTGTGCTCGATCGTGCCGCCCTTGTCCGGCGCTTTCGGATCGGGCACCACCACATACGTGCCGAAGTAGGCGTAGGGCTGCGCGGTCGAGAAGGTCTCGACCAGCAGATCGCGCGGCACCCGCCACGGTGCGGTCGGGCTGAGCCAGCCCGGCTGCGGCTGGCCGCTGAAGGGGTCGGCCGGAATGCCCAGCGCCGGGTTCTGCGAAATCATCAGACTGAAATGACCGCTGCTGTCGTAGACCCAGTAGCCCAGCGGCGGGCGTCCGGGGGGCCAGCTTTTCTGTTTCGGTTTCGCCGGGTTGTCGCCGATGTCCCAGGCTTCGACCAGAGACCAGGTGCCGACGATGGAGCGGGTCTTGCCGGGCTTGCGGGGCTTGCTTGTCATGGCCGGATCCTCGGAAACAGGGGGAACAGCGGTGAGCCGCGCGGCGCGCGGCAGCGAAGGGGCGCTACAGCGGGAAGCCCTGATCCATCCAGGTCTTGAACAGCGCGATCTGCTGCGTCGTCATCGGCGGATACGGCGG
>JBIJAD010000449.1:0-2921 GCA_044345955.1 Lysobacteraceae bacterium | reverse complement strand
GCCGGCGCGACGGTGATGCTGTCGCCGGTGTGCACGCCCATCGGATCGAGATTCTCGATCGAGCAGACGATGATGCAGTTGTCCGCCTTGTCGCGGACCACTTCCATCTCGAACTCCTTCCAGCCCAGCACCGACTCCTCGATCAGCACCTCATGCACCGGCGACAGATCGAGGCCGCGTCTGGCGATCTCCTCGAACTCTTCCTTGTTGTAGGCGATGCCGCCGCCGCTGCCGCCGAGGGTGAAACTGGGGCGGATGATGGTCGGATAGCCGACCCGGGCCTGGATCTCCAGCGCCTGTTCATAGTTTTTCGCGACCGCGGCCTTCGGGCATTCCAGGCCGATCTCCTGCATCGCGACCCGGAACAGTTCACGGTCCTCGGCCATCCGGATCGCCTCGCGCGAGGCGCCGATCAGCTCGACCCCGTACTTCTCCAGCACGCCGTTGTCGGCCAGATCCAGCGCGCAGTTCAGCGCGGTCTGCCCGCCCATGGTCGGCAGCAGCGCGTCGGGTTTTTCCTTGGCGATGATCTTCTCGACCGTGCGCCAGTTGATCGGTTCGATGTACACCGCGTCGGCCATTTCCGGATCGGTCATGATCGTCGCCGGATTGCTGTTCACCAGCACGACCCGATAGCCCTCGTCGCGCAGCGCCTTGCAGGCCTGGGCGCCGGAGTAGTCGAATTCGCAGGCCTGTCCGATCACGATCGGGCCGGCGCCGATGATCAGCACGGTCTGGATGTCGGTGCGCTTGGGCATGTGATCCTCAGTACAGTCGTTCCTGCCACCGTTCGGGCGGCAGCCAGGTGATGCGGTTGTCTTCTTCGGCCTCGATCCCTCCGGCCTCCACCGCGGCGAGCACGGCCGCGCGCATCCCTGCCCAGCTTTCGGCCCCGGCGCCGATACGCGCGCCGATCCGGTTGTTGTACGCGTCCATCGTGCGGTCGGGGCCACCCTCGCCGCCGTTCTCCATCACCGCGGTCGCCCACTCCACCCAGCGCGGCGACCCGGTGTAGGCCACGGTCGCGCTGGCGAGGCTGTGACGGTATGCGTCCTTCGGACCATGGCGGCCGCCGGGAAGGTCCGAACGCAACCTGGTCGCATACACGGTGGCGAGCACGAACGCCGGGTAGGCTCCCAGCGCGACCGCGAACAGCGCGACACCGCGCAGTCGGCGCAGGCGCATGCGGCGCGGGTGCGATGCGGCCTGCATCCTCAGACCGGAACGTCCAGGCCGCACTGCGTCTTCACCTCGTCGGCGAGCGCTTCGAGCATCGCCTTGGGCGGATCGATCTCCGGGAACGGCTTCGAGAGGACGGCCGCCGCTGGAGACAGCATGAACTGCATGATGTCGCGCATCTCCTCCTCGCTCATGTCCTCGGCGCCCGCAACCTTCGCGGGCACGGCGCCGCCTTCGAGCTTGGCCTGCACCTGGGCGCGGACCTGCGCGAACATCCGCTGCCCGCCCGCCGTCGAGGAGAACGCCTCCCAGCCCAGATAGGTGACGCGGTCGCCCAGCAATTCCCGGAAATTGACCCGCAGCGCGGCGTGCATCGGCGGCACCAGGATCTTCATGACGCATTCGCGCTGCGCTTCGGTGGCCTTCTGCAGCGCCGGCGTCCTGTCGAACTGACTGCGGACGATCACCGGCACCGCATCGACCAGACCCATCCAGCCCATGAAACGGTCCACGTCCTCGTCGGTGAGCGCCGCCTGCGCAGGAGCGGCGACCGGCTCCTGCGCCGCGATCGGAGCGGTCGCAAGCAGCGAAAGCAGCAACATCAACATGCCACGCAGGGACAAGGCACGGCGGCTCATGGCTGCGCCTCCATCATCGCCACGAACCGATCGAACAGCGGTGCGACATCGTGCGGTCCGGGGCTGGCCTCGGGATGGCCCTGGAAGCTGAAGGCCGGAGCGTCGGTCAGGGCGATGCCCTGGTTGCTGCCGTCGAACAGCGAACGATGGGTGACGCGCACGTTCGCCGGCAGCGTGGCTTCGTCGATCGCGAAGCCATGGTTCTGCGAGGTGATCATCACCCGCCCGCTGTCGAGATCGATCACCGGATGATTGGCGCCGTGATGACCGAACTTCATCTTCAGCGTCTGCGCGCCGGAAGCGAGGCCGAGCAACTGATGGCCGAGGCAGATGCCGAAGGTCGGAATCTCCCGTGCGATGCATTCGCGGATCGCGGCGATCGCGTAATCGCAGGGCGCCGGGTCGCCGGGGCCGTTGGAAAGGAACACGCCGTCGGGCTGCATCGCCAGCACCTCGGCGGCGGGCGTCTGCGCCGGGACCACGGTGACGTCGCAACCGCGCTCGGCGAGCATGCGCAGGATGTTGCGCTTCACGCCGAAATCGTAGGCGACGACCTTGAACTTCGGCGCCGCGGAGACGAAGGCGTTGCGGTCGAGATCGAGCTGGCCTTCGGTCCAGGCATAACGCTCGGCGGTGGTCACCACCTTCGCCAGATCCATGCCTTTGAGGCCCGGGAACTTGCGCGCGGCTTCCAGCGCCTTGTCGACATCGATCTCTCCGGCCATCAGCGCGCCGTTCTGGGCGCCGCGATCGCGCAGCAGACGCGTGAGCTTGCGGGTGTCGATCTCGGAAATGGCGACGATGCCGCGGGCCTTCAGCCACTCCGGCAACGCGACCTGGCTGCGCCAGTTGCTGGGCCGGCGCGGCACGTTGCGCACGATCAGGCCGGAGGCCCAGACCTTGCCGGCCTCGTCGTCGAGGTCGGTGCAGCCGGTGTTGCCGATGTGCGGATAGGTCAGCGTGACCAATTGGCGCGCATAGGACGGATCGGTGAGGATTTCCTGATAGCCGGTGATCGCGGTATTGAACACGACCTCACCGACGGACAGGCCGGGCGCGCCGACGGATTCGCCCTCGAATACGGTGCCGTCTTCGAGGACCAGG